>CAYVWO010000149.1:0-6657 GCA_964455495.1 uncultured Tessaracoccus sp. | reverse complement strand
CGCCGACCTCGTCGTGGTCGGCCGTCGCGCCGCGTCCGGCCTCGAGCGCATGTTCGTCGGCTCGACGTCGGTGGCCGTGGTCGCGAACGCCTCGTGCCCCGTCGTGGTCATCTCGGCCGCCGCCCACCCCGACCCGGTCGGCTCGCGCGGCGTCGTCGGCGTCGGCCTGCAGACCGACCCCGGGTCCGAGGGCACCCTGGAGGCGGGCTTCGTGCAGGCCGAGCGACTCGGGTCGCGGCTCGAGGTGGTCCACGCCGTCCAGCCGCCCGTCGGGATCTTCGCCCGCAAGCTCACGCCCGCCCAGCTCGACGAGCAGGTCCGGTTCGCGCAGGGCGGGATCGAGGCCATCGCGGCCGCCGTCGCGGCGCGCCACCCCGGCGTCGAGTACGAGGTGCACGTGAACGTCGACAGCCCCATTAACGAGCTGGTCAGCCGCAGCGCCGGCTACGACCTTCTCGTGCTGGGCGTCGGCGAGTCGTCGATCCCCGGCTTCGCCCTCGGCGGGCTGATGCGCGGCCTCATGGCGCACGCGCTCTGCCCGCTGTATATCACGCGCGGATGACCCAAGAGGGGCCAACTCCCACCGTCGTCGTCGAGCCCGGCCTCCCCATCGCGGGGGAGGCCGAGCACATCGCCGGGCTGATCCGCGACCACCAGGTGGTCGTCGTCGCCGGCGAGACCGGGTCCGGCAAGACCACGCAGCTGCCGAAGATCTGCCTCCTCGCGGGACGGAAGCGGATCGCGCACACGCAGCCGCGGCGCATCGCCGCCCGCACGGTCGCGCAGCGGATCGCCGTCGAGTGCGGCGTCGAGTTGGGCGAGTTCGTCGGCTACCAGGTGCGGTTCACGCGCAAGGTGACGGCGGCCACGCGGGTCAAGGTGATGACCGACGGCATCCTGCTCTCCGAGCTGACCCACGACCGGATGTTGGCCAAGTACGACACGATCATCATCGACGAGGCGCACGAGCGCAGCCTCAACATCGACTTCCTGCTCGGCTACCTGAAGCAACTCCTCCCTCGGCGGCCCGAGCTGCGCGTGATCGTGACCTCCGCCACCATCGACACGGCGCGCTTCTCGGAGCACTTCGACGGCGCCCCCGTCGTCGAGGTGTCCGGCCGCACCTTCCCCGTGGAGACGCGTTACCGCCCGTTGGAGGACGGCCAGGACGAGATCGACGGCATCGCCGCGGCCGTGGAGGAGATCGTCACCGAACCCGGCGGGGGAGACATCCTCGTCTTCCTGAGCGGCGAGCGCGAGATCCGCGACGCCGCAGAGGCGGTCGAGGCGCTGGGCGCGGGCCTCGAGGTGCTGCCGCTGTTCGCGCGGCTGTCGTCGGCGGACCAGCAGCGCGTGTTCGCGCCCGGCCCGCGGCGCCGCATCGTGCTGGCCACCAACGTGGCGGAGACCTCCATCACCGTGCCACGCATCCGCTACGTGATCGACACCGGCACCGCTCGCATCTCCCGCTACTCGGCGCGCACCAAGGTGCAGCGGCTGCCCATCGAGGAGGTCTCCCAGGCCTCCGCGAACCAGCGCGCCGGCCGCTGCGGCCGCCTTGGCCCCGGCATCGCCATTCGGCTGTATGCGCAAGAAGACTTCGAGGCGCGCCCCGAGTTCTCCGACCCAGAGATCCTGCGCACCAACCTCGCCACCGTCATCCTCCTGATGGCACAGGCCGGCCTCGGCGACGTCGCGTCCTTCCCCTTCGTCGAGGCACCCAACGTCTCGCACATCAACGACGGCGTGCGCGTGCTGAGCGAGCTGGGCGCCATCCATCCGCGCACACGAAACGACCAGCTGCGGCTCACCCGCACCGGCCGGATGCTCGCCCGCATGCCCGTCGACCCGCGCCTCGGCCGGATGCTGATCGAGGGCTCTCGGCGGAACTGCCTCGCCACGGTGATGGTGCTCGTCGCGGGCCTGACGGTTCCCGACATCCGCGAGCGCCCGGCCGAGTTCCAGGCCCAGGCCGACCAGCTCCACCGCCGCTTCTGGGGAGACCCGGCGCCCGAGCCGGATCGAAGGAGCGAAGCGACGCAGCCCGCGCGCCACACGGCGCACACGGGGACGCGCAAGGAGAAGGAGACCAAGCCGTCGCTTGAGGGCGGTGACTTCGAGGTGCTCCTCAACCTGTGGACGTACCTCCGCGCGAAGAGGAGGGAGCTGAGCGGCAACGCGTTTCGGCGCATGTGCCGCGCGGAGTACCTCAACTTCGTGCGCTTCCGCGAGTGGGAGGACCTGGTCTCGCAGCTGCGGGAGGCGTGCAAGGAACTCGACCTCGACACGTCGGGGCGGGGCGCCATGCCCGACGTCCTGACCTCCATCCTGAGCGGGCTGCTTTCCAACGTCGGCTTGGCGCTCGAGCCGCCGGCCAAGCGCCCGGGACAGGGCGCGCAGGCCCGCCGCAAGCCGCTGACGGAGTACCAGGGGGCGCGCGGCGCGCGGTTTGCCATCCAGCCGGGCTCCTCGCAGGCGAAGGCGACCCCGCCGCTGGTGATGGCCTTCGAGCTCGTCGAGACGTCGAGGCTGTGGGCGCGCACCGTCGCGCCGGTTCGCGAGGACTGGGTCGAGCAGGTCGCCGGGCACGTCCTGACCCGCACGCTCTCCGAGCCCACCTGGTCGAGCCGGTCGGCAACCGTCGTCGCCAGCGAGCGGATCAGCCTGTTCGGCGTCCCGATCGTCGCCGCGCGCCGCACCAACTACGCCGCCGACCACCCCGTCGAGGCGCGCGAGATCTTTCTGCGGGCCGCGCTGGTCGAGGGCGAGTGGGAGTCGAGGAACAAGGTCGTCACGGCGAACCGCGCCGTGCTGCGCGAGGCGGAGAGGCTGACCGACCGCATGCGGCGGCCCGACCTGCTGCTGTCCGACGACGCGTTGTACGCCTGGTACGAGGCGCGCGTGCCCGCCGAGGTCGTCTCCGGGGCGACGTTCGACACCTGGCTCCGCGGGCTGCCGAAGGACCAGTGGCCGCTGCTAGCGCAGGACGACGCCGTCGTCGACCCTTCCCAGCTGCGCGCCTCCGACTACCCGGACGCGTGGCGCGTCGGCCCGCACCGGCTGCCGATCGCCTACGAGTTCAACCCCGGCGCGGGCAGCGACGGCGTCACGATCACCGTCCGACTCGAGCTGCTGAGCCAGCTCGACGGCGCCCCGTTCACCTGGCAGGTGCCGGGGCTGCGGCGTGAGCTGGCCACCGAGCTCATCCGGTCGCTCCCGAAGTCCGTCCGCACGAGCTTCGTCCCCGCGCCCGACTTCGCCGCGAGGGCGCTGCTCTGGCTGGACGAGCGCGGAGTCGACGGGGAGGGCTCGTTCCCGGAGGCGCTCGGCCGCGCGCTCACCGCGCTCACGGGAACCCTCGTCGCGCCGGGGGACTGGCACCCCGAGGCCCTCGACCCGCATCTCAGGCCGACGTTCGTCGTCGTCGACGCCGGGCGCGAGGTGGGCCGCGGCGACGACCTCGCGGCGCTGCAGCAGCGGCTCGCCCCGAAGGTGGCGGAGAAGCTCACCAGGTCGGCGGGCGACCGCACGGCCACCGGCCAGCGGTCCTGGACGTTCGGGGACGTCCCGCGAGAGACGCGCCTCGGCAAGGGGGCGGTTGGCTATCCGGCGCTCGCCGACGAGGGCTCGACGGTGGGCCTCACGGTGCTCGACACCCGCGCCAAGGCGGACCGCTCGCACGCCGCGGGCGTGCGCAGGCTGCTGACCTGCACCAACCCGGAGCCGACGCGGTGGGTGGTCTCGCATCTCGGCCGCGAGGCGAAGCTCGCGCTCGCCGACTCGGCCTACCCGACGGTGCCCGACCTCCTGGCCGACGCCTGGCTGAAGGCGGGCGAGCAGCTCGCCGCCGCCGTCGGCCCGCTGCCGGAGGTGCGCTCGCAGGCCGCCTACGAGCGGGTGGCGCTCGCGGTGCGCCAGGAGTGCCCCGGCCGGACCCTCGAGGTGGTGAACACGGCGTCTCAAGCGCTGGCCAACGCCACGCGGGCGCGGCTGCTGATCGGGCTCAACCCGACGTCGCCCGCCAGCCGCGACGTGGCATCCCAGCTCGACAACCTGTTCTTCGTCCGCTTCATCTCCGCCACCCCTGACCCGTGGTTCGGCCACCTGCCTCGCTACGCCGCCGCCGCCGTCGCCCGCCTGGAGGCCGCGGCCCAGCAGCCCGCGCGCGACGCGAAGCTACAGGCGGAGGTCGACGAGATGGAGGACCTGTACGCCGACCTCACCGACGCGCAGCCGCCCGGCCCGCTCCGCCCGGAGGTCGAGGAGATCGCCTTCCTGATCGAGGAACTGCGCGTCTCGCTGTTCGCGCAGCAGCTGCGCACCTCGGTTCCGGTCTCTGCCAAGCGCATCCGCCAAGCCATCAGGCAGGCCGGCTGAGCCGTCGGCGGGCGGCAGAGGAGGACTCTAGCGACTCAGCGGGTTCCTCAGAGCCAGTCGACCTTGCGGAACAGCAGATACAGCCCGGCGACGCCGATCAGGATCATGGCGATGCTGAGCACCAGCCCGAACCCGCTGGCGTAGCCGGGGTAGGGGAGGTTCTGGCCGAACCAGCCCGTGACCGCCGTCGGGACCGCGATGATGGCGGCCCAGGCCGCTAGTTTCTTCATGATGTCGTTCAGACGGGCGTCCTGCAGCGAGAGGCTGGTCTCGAAGGCGTTTCCGACGACCTCCCGGAGCGATTCGCTCCAGTCCGCCGCCCGGATCGCGTGGTCGTAGAGGTCGTCGAAGTCGCCGTCCAACTCGTGGGAGATGGGCAGCGTCTCCGAGGTCCGGAACCGGATCACGGCCGACACCACCTCCCTCATCGGCAGCACTTTGCGGCGCAGCTGCGCCAGCACCTTGCGAACCCCGAACACCCGCTGGTGGAAGGCCCTCGGCCGGACATCGTCGCCGAAGAGCATGTCCTCCAACGCCTCTACCTCGTCGTCGAGAGCCTGGATCGCGTCGAAATGGCCGTCGACGATCGTGTCGAGCATGCCGTGCACCAGCGCCCCGACGCCGTGAGCGAGCTGTCCCTCGTCGGCCCAGCGCTGCAGCACCTGGTCGAAGTCGAACTCGCCCGAGCGCACGGTGATCAGGCCGTTGGGAAGCACGAACGCGGAGATCCGCGGGGTGGCGAGCTGCGGTCCGTCCGCGGCGTCGATCGTCAGGGAGGTCGCGTAACAGGTGAGGAAGACGTGGCCGGCGTGCCGGGTCGCCTTCGGGCGCTCGAACGGGGCGGCGGCGTCCTCGACGGCGTGACGATCGAGCGTGAGCTCCTCGGCGAGGCTCGCCAGCAGCTCCGGCTCGGGGTCGACGAGGTCCAGCCAGACCAGGGACCGCGGGTCGGCGAGCAGCTCGCTCAGCTCCGCCACGGGGACGTGGTCTCGTTCCTCCACGCCGTCGCGCCAGGTTCGGCCCTGCACCATGCTCATGGGGACAGCATCCCACCCGTGCGCCTGGATCGCTCGACGTCGGTGTGCCGACGGCGAAAGGTTCGCAAGTACCCGGCCAAGGCCCTCGATGAGGCCTGAGAGGTGGCAGCATAGGGCCGTGCCGAAGGATGTCGCCGAGCTGTGTGCGCTGTTTGACCTGACCGCCACCGGGCGGCTCAGCTTTCGCGGGCCGCAGTCCCGCACGCTGCTGCAGCGCCTTTTCGGCGGGCAGGTGCTGGGGCAGACCCTCGTCGCGGCGGCGCAGACGGTGCCGCGCGACCGGCTCGTCCACTCGCTGAACGCCTACTTCCTCCGGCCGGGCGCGATCGACACGCCGCTCGACTTCGACGTCGAGGTGATGCGCGACGGGCACACGTTCAGCAACCGGCGCGTGATGGCGCGGCAGGGCAAGAAGGTCATCTTCGAGATGACCGTCTCGTTCCAGGAGCCAGAGCCGGGCCTCGAGCACTCCGCGGCGCCTCCCACGGGGGTCGCGGTGCCGGAGGCCTGCCCGTCGCTGCCCGAGGTGCTGGAACGGCGGTTCGGACGGCAGATCCACATGATCTCGGAGTGGGACGCGCTCGACGTCCGGCTCGCGGCCCTGCCGAACGCGGACCGGCAGGGAGGGAGCATGCGGGCCTGGGTGCGGACCAAGCAGCCCATGCCGGACGACCCGCTCCTGCACGCCGCGGTTCTCGCCTACCTGAGCGACATCACCCTGCTGAGCGTCACCACGGTTCCGCACGAGGTGGAATTCATGTCCCCGTCCCTGCAGGCGGCGTCCATCGACCACGCGATGTGGTTCCACCGGCCCGTCCGGGTGGACGAGTGGCTGCTCTACGACATGATCTCGCCGTCGGCCTCGAGCGCGCGCGGTTTCGCCATGGGCCGGCTCTTCCAGGACGACGTCGCCGTGGCGTCCTGCGCCCAGGAAGGGCTCATCCGGGTGATCGGCGATTGTTAGATCGTCGGCCACCCGGATGAGTGATCCCTGCGTCTTAACAGTCGGATGTTCGTTCACATCTGAACGAACATCCGACTCCTAGGCGGCGACCCCCTGGTGCTCGCGCATGGTGGCCAGCGCCTGCCGCTCGATCTGGCGGACCCGCTCGGCGGTGATGCCCCAATGGGTGCCGATGTCGGCGAGCTTCGCCTGGCGGCCGTCGAGCAGCCCGTACCGGCGGCGGACGACGTCGCGGGAGCGCTCGTCGAGCGCCGAAAGCATGCCCTCCAGGCGGGCGCG
>CAYVWO010000148.1:2725-6681 GCA_964455495.1 uncultured Tessaracoccus sp. | reverse complement strand
ACTGCAGCTGCGAGTCGGCGTCCGCCAGCTGGTCGTCGGCGGTGGCTTGGGCATCGGCGAGCACGGCGGAGGCGCGCGCGTTCGCGTCGACCAGGAGGGCCTCGGCCTCCGCCTCCGCCTCCCGGAGTCGCTCGTCCGCGCGAGAGCGAAGGTCGGTGGAGTCGCGCTCGGCGGCCTCCCCGATCTCGGCCGCGGCACGCTCGGCCTCGGCGGCGACCGCGGCGATCCTCGCCTCGTGCTCCGCCCGCTCGCCGGCGAGCGCGTCGTCGTGCCGGGCGCGTTCCTCGGCCAGCGCCGCGCGCTCGCGCTCCTCGTGGGCCGCAACCTCGGCGCGCGTCTCGACGGCCTCGCGGGCGGCGTCGTCGCGGATCCGGTCCGCCTCGGCGCGCGCGGCCTCGAGCGTGGCGGCCGCCTCGGCCCGGGCATCCGTGACCACCTCGTCGGCGTTGCGCCCCGCCATCTCCGTGATGGCCCCGGCCTGCTCGGCCGCGTCGGCGAGGATCCGGCTCACGTCCGCCCTGGCGTCGGCCAGCCTGTTCCGGGTGAAGGCCAGCTCGGCCAACGCCTCGTCGCGCTGCCTCGCGGTCTCCGCCGACTGCGCCCGCAGCTCCGCGGCCTCCGCCTCCGCCTCCTGCCGCAGGCGGTCGGCAAGCAGCTGAGCCTGGCGCAGCACGTCGACCGCGGACGACGACCCGCCGCCCGAGGGCGCGGGAACGTCGACGGCATGGGGGTGCATGCGGTCTATCTTGTCACGGATCGCAACCCGGCTTGGCGGCGAGGAACGAGTTCGCCCCTATTCTGCGGGGAGGCCCCGAAGGAAGCCCAGCCCCCACGAGAGGTGCATCACGATCAACACGACCGGCAGGCGCAGCCGGGCGGCAGGGCTGAGCCCTCGCAGCGACGCCGACCCCACGAGCACGAACGCCAGGTAGACGGCAGGTGCCACGAGGAGCGCCGTCATCCACCGGCTGCGCAGCGCGAACCCGAGCGCGCCGCCAAGGAGGCCGACGGCCACCCCCACGACCGTCGCGGGTGGGGCGAGATAGCGAGGCGAGACCGTGTCGACGTGGCGCCGGATGACCTCTCGACGCCACTGGCCCGTGCGGTAGAACTGGCGCGCGAGGTCGGCGACGCTGTCGCGCGGCCGGTAGACCACCCGCAGGTCGGGCGAGAAGTAGACGAGGTGTCCTGCGCGGCGCAGCCGGGAGTTGAGTTCCCAGTCCTGTGCGCGGTGCAGCGACTCGTCGAAGCCGCCTATCGCCCGCAGCACGTCCTTGCGGAAGGCGCCGAGGAACACCGTCTCAGCCGGGCCCGCGGGGGTGTCCTCCAGGTGGAAGCCGCCGCCGCCAAGCCCCAGCTTCGAGTTGTACGCCGCGGCGACCGCCTCCGAGAAGGGCGAGAAGCCCTGTGCGTCCATGAGCCCGCCGACGTTCGCGGCGCCGGTCTCCTCCAGGAGGCGCACCGCCGTCGCGATGTACCCCTCGCTCAGCTCGCCGTGCCCGTCGACCCGCACGATGATGTCGTAGCGGGCCGCCCCGATGGCGACGTTCAGGCCCGCCGGGGTGGCGCCGGTGGGGTTGTCCAGCACGACGACGTGCGGGTCCTCGGCGGCCAGCTCCTCGGCGATCTCGCGGGTGCGGTCCGTGCTGGGCGCGACCGCGAGCAGCACCTCCAGCTCTCCCGGGTGACTCTGCGCGAGCACGCGGTCCACGGCGGCGCGGAGGTGTCGCTCCTCGTTGAGCACCGGCATGATCACGCTGACGTCGGCCCGCACGACACCTCCTCTTTCGCTCCGGCCTCACAGACTACAAGTCCGGCGGATCAGCTGCTGACCGTGCAGACCGCGTCGAGGTCCTCGGTCTCGGTGTACGGCTCCTGAGCCGCAGGCGAGGCGGGATCCGACGACGAGGACGACGACGACGCGCTCGAGGCCGGCTTGTCGGTGTTCTCCTTCGCCTCGTCCTTCTCCTTCGCCTCGTCCTTGGCCTCGGACTGCGCAATCTTCTCCCGCACGGTCTCGCGGATGAGCGCGAAGTCCGGCTGGGCGGAGACGACGAGTGGGGGCGCGAAGTTCACGGAGGCGACCTTGAGGCCCTTCGCCTTGAGCGCAAGCTCCGCCAGCTCGTACGCCTCGCCGCGGCCGAGGTCGGTGCGCAACAGGTCGCCTCCGGCCTCGGACAGCTCGCCGAACTTGGTCGCGACCGTCATCGGGTCCAGCTGCTGGGCCATCGCCGACATCACGCACTTCTGCCGCACCATGCGCTCGTAGTCGCTGCTCTCGGCGCGAGAGCGGGCAAACCACAGCGCGTGGTAACCGTCGAGGAGCACGTTCTTGCCCGGCTCGATGTAGCCCTTGATCTTGGTGCTCACGCCGCCGATCGGGATGGGCTTGGCGATGTCGAGGCGGATGCCGCCCATGGCGTCGATCAGCGCCTCGAAGCCGCCCATGTCGACCATGGCGTAGTAGTTGAGCTCCAGGCCGAGCGTCTCGGAGACGGCCTCCTTGATCGCGGCCAGCCCCGCATCCCGCCCGGGGTACAGGTCGGCGTGCTCCTCGCCGAGGGCGTAGACGCCGTTCAGCATGCACTCGCCGCCGTCGCACACGTAGCCGTCTGGGTAGAGCGCGCGCAGCGGCGACGATGCAGGGAACGGCACCCGCTGCATGTTGCGCGGGAGCCCGAAAAGCACCGCCCGCCCCGTCGCGGCGTCGACGGAGGCGACGTTGATGGAGTCGGGCCGCAGCCCCTCGCGGTGCGCGGCGGCGTCGGCGCCGAGCAGCAGGACGTTGTAGCGCCCGTCCTTCGCCTTGGCATCTCCCCCACCGCTCAGCACCTCGCCGAGGTTCGCGGCGCCGGTGAAGGCCGACGCCGCGACGGACGTCAAGAGGCCCGCCAGCAGGACCGAGACCAGCGCGAAAACGGTCAACCCGAGCCGCGGGCGGCGCTCCAGGCGCAGCGGCCGCGCCAGCCGCCACGCGTCGAGCAGGAGGAGGAGCCAGCCCGCGAAGAGCAGCCAGACGGCCACGCGCAGCGTCGCGGCCACCCACGGCGTGAGCAGCACGCCGACGGTGAAGCTGCGGAAGGCCAAGAGCCCGATCACGATGAGGACGATCACCCCCAGCACCGCGCCGAAGACCCGCAGCGCGAATCGCCCCACCCGCTGGTTTCCCACGAACGACTGCACCGACCCTGGCGCCAGCGCCGACATCAGGATGAAGCCGACGGCGCGGCGCGCCTGCACCTGCGTGGCGGCATGCGGCAAGGCTGAAGGCACGGTCGGCTCCCCTTTCGACGGTCAGCCCAGTGTCACTCACACCCCGGCCCGCCCCGGATGCGCCACGCCGACTCCGATCTGTTTTCGCTGTCTCCTCGCGGGCCCCCGATCCGTCGACCAGTCCGTGCTACGTCGACACCAACGATTCCGCCGGCACGCGCACGCGCACGCGGGTGCCGCCCGGGTCGGTGGTGACCCGCACGGTGCCGCCGCTGTCCAGGAGGGCTTGGCGGATCAGCCGCAGCCCGAGATGTCCTTCCGGGGCCGGCGTGGTCGGGTCGAACCCGCCGCCGTCGTCGGCCACCTCCAAGACGGCGCACGCGCCGTCCATCCCCAGCGCGACGCGCACCGTCGTGGGCCGGCCGTGTTCGATCGCGTTTCGGAGGAGCTCGCGGGTCACCCGGTAGAGCAGCGCCGCGACCTCCCGGTCGACGACGACGGCCCCCGCGTCGAGCGTGATCCGCGCCTCACCGGCGCCGAGGTCGTCGACGAGGTCGAGCAACGCTGCCTCAAGCGAGCCCTCGAACTCGGGCGGCGCGAGCTCGGTGAGCAACGTCCGCAGCTGGGCCAGGTCCGCGTCCACGAGGTCGGTGGCGCGAGTAAGCAGGGCCCCTTCCTCGTCGCCGATGGCGCCCATGCCGAGGCGATCGAGGGCGAGGCCGACGCTGGCGAGGTCTTGGATG
>CAYVWO010000148.1:0-2625 GCA_964455495.1 uncultured Tessaracoccus sp. | reverse complement strand
TGCGGCCGGCCGCGTCCCGAAACCCGACGAATGCCTCAAGCAGGCTCGGCGTCCCTTGCTCGAACCGGTGTTCGGCGTCGTCCGGCACCTCCATCACCACGACCTCGCCCGCCTTCAGGCGAGCGGCCAGGTCGGCATCGAAGGGCCCTCGGTTGCCGATGATGCGGGGCTCGTCCGAGTAGCGCACCACGGCCTCGCCGCCGACCACCTCCCACACCTTGACCCGGTAGACCACCCCGGCCTCGACGAAGGCGTCGATCTCCTGAAGCACCCCGACGTCCTCGTAGGCGTCGGACGCTCCGAAGTCGATGCGCGAGAGGGGAACGACGACGGTGTGCGCCACCGTGTCGGCGACCGCAGCCGCGTTTCCGCGGCTGGCCTCGGCCGCGATCGCCGCCACCACGACCGCCGCGAGCAGCGTCGACGCGGCGTGCACGGCGAGCGGGCGTCGAGCCGTCCGATCCAACCAGTTGCTCCTCACTTGGGTTCCACGAGGACGATGCCCGCGTGGGCGGCGGCGACGACGGCCTCCAACTGCGTGTGGACCCCCAGCTTGGCCAGGATCGACCTGATGTGGTCGCGCACCGTGTAGGTGGAGAGACCGAGCCTGTGCGCGATCCCGCGGGCGTCCACGCCTTCGGCGAGCAGCGCGAGCACCTCGCGCTCTCGCGGCGATAGGACGTCGTCTGCCGCCGGAGGTACGGGTGCCAGCCCGTCCTCGCGGAGCGCGTCCAGCACGTCGCCGAGGCTTCCCTGCTTGGGAAGCACCCGCCGCGCGCCGGCGGCCAACGCGCGCCGCGCAAGGTCGGAGCGCGGGTGCGCGGTCAGGACGACGATCCGGGCCTCGGGCGCGAGCCGGTGCAGGTCGCCCACCAGGGCAGCGCCGTCTCCGTCCGGGAGGCCCAGGTCGACGATGGCTGCGGCGAATGGGACGGTCGCCGCAACGCACCGCGCCTCCGCCGCGGTGTGGGCCACGGCGGAGCACTCGAAGTCGGGTTGCGCGTTGAGTCCTAGCCGCATGAGTTCGGCGAACGTGCGGTGATCGTCGACGACGAGGACGGGCTTTGTCACCCCTCAACATTAGGGAGTGGCGGCAAGCCGTCCTCCGGGGACACGCGGGCATCGTCTGGCCAGGCCGTTTGCGGCCGCCCGGTACCCTGGCGAGCCGAAGGGAGGCGCGATGTCGGACAACAAAAGGGACCTCGACTGGCTCTACGGCCGAGAAGAAGAGCGGCTCGAGCACACCCGGGTCATGCCGTCCGTTGCCAAGCCCCCGACGGCGCCGACGCCGGCCGCTGCTGGCCCCCGTCTCCAGCCGACCCCGGTGGCCCCCGACGCCTGGCCGGCGCGGGAGCGCCAGCGAGCCGTCAGTTCCCCGCCGGTTGAGCCGGCGCCCCGGGCGAAGCCGACCAGCCCACGCCCGACGAGGAAGAGGCGCCGCAGGCCGGTCCTCAAGACGATCCTCGCGCTGGCGCTCGCCTGGCTCGTGTTCCTGATCGGCACCCCCGTCTACGCGCTGAGCTCCTCCGACACCGTCGACGCGTTCCCGAGCGACCGGCTGCCGGCGCAGCCCGGAGCCACCTACCTGCTCGTCGGCTCCGACGCCCGCGAGGACCTCACCAAGGAGCAGCGCAAGCGGCTAGGCACCGGAAGCACCGAGGGGCACCGCACCGACACCATGATGCTGCTGCACCTGCCCCGGAGCGGCGACCCCGTCCTCCTCTCCCTCCCCCGCGACTCCCTGGTCAGCATCCCGGGGCACAAGAAGAACAAGCTCAACGCGGCCTACGCGTTCGGCGGCGCGCCTCTGCTGGTCGAGACCATCGAGGAGAACACCGGCATCCGCGTCGACGGGTACCTCGAGATCGGCTTCCTCGGCATCGTCGACATGGTCGACGCCGTGGGTGGCATCGAGGTGTGCCCCGCCTTCGACATCGACGACCGCGACTCGCACCTGAAGCTCGACGAGGGTTGTCAGACAGTCGACGGCGTGACCGCGCTCGGCTACGTCCGGATGCGCAAGCAGGACCCGCGCGGCGACCTCGGCAGGATGGAGCGCCAGCGCGAGGTCATCGCCGCGATCATGAAGGGCGTCGCCAGCCCCGCCACCGTCGTCAACCCCGTCCGCTACTGGCGCGTGAACCAGGCCGCCGCCTCGTCGTTGGCCCGCGGCGAGGGCACCGGAATGATCGACCTGGCCCGGATCGGGCTGGGATTCATGAGCGTGACCACCGGCACGGGCATCTCCATGACGGTCCCCATCGAGGACGCCAACCGCATGACCGACGTCGGGTCCACCGTCATCTGGGACGAGAAGGCGGCCGACGGCGTGTTCGCGGCCCTGGCCGACGGCGACAGCTCCCCGCTGGAGAAGTACCGCAAGTAGCCGTAGAGCTTAAGAAGGTCAGCCGTCAGCGGCCTCGCGGACGACCACACCCTTGGCGTGGGCCGCGTCGCGAAGCTCCTCCTGGAAGTCCAGCATGCGTTCCAGGAGCGCGGGGTCACCGGCGGCCAGGATCCGCACGGCGAGCAGGCCGGCGTTGCGGGCGTTGCCGATCGCGACGGTGGCCACGGGCACGCCGGCGGGCATCTGGACGATCGACAGCAGCGAGTCCATGCCGTCGA
>CAYVWO010000147.1:0-6728 GCA_964455495.1 uncultured Tessaracoccus sp. | reverse complement strand
TTCGCGTGCCCTCCCTTTCGGCGCAGGTCCGGCGCTTCGCGCGGAGACCTGGCTCAAGGAGCGTGGCTCACCAGTTCGCGCGGAGACCTGGCTCAAGGAGCGTGGCTCACCAGTTCGCGCGGAGACCCGGCTCAAGGAGCGTGGCTCACCTATGGCGCAACCGCAGCACGCCTAGCACCATGCGCTCCAGCGCGTAGTCGGCGTCGGTCGCCGCGCCCTTGACCTCCGCGTCGCCGACGGCGATCAGCGTGATCGCCTTGGCCACACCGCCCGACTGCCAGTTGCGCGACGCGCTGGAGAACTCCTTGATCTTGAACGGTGGCACGCCGATCTGGCGGGCCAGGTCGTAGTCGCTCATCCGCGAGCCCTGCGCGTCGAGGTACTTCGCGAGGCCGCGGAACGCGCCGGCCATCGCGCTGGTGACCAGCACCGCGGGCACGCCGGTGCCAAGCGCCCAACGCAGCCGCTCCATCGCGAGGCTCGCGTTCCCCGCCAGGACGGCGTCGGCCACCGCGAACGACGTCACCTCGGCGCGCCCCGCGAAGTAGCGCTTGATCAGCTCCGCGGTGACCTCGCCCGAGTCCGAGTCGTCGGCGAGCTGCCCGACGGCGGCGGCCAAAGCCCGCAGGTCATGCCCGACGGCGGCCACCAGCTCCTTCGCGGCGTCCGGCCCCAGCTTCACCTTTCGGCGACGTGCCTCGTCGGCCACGAACTTCGGCAGGTCCCACGGCTTGACCTGCGCGACGGCCTCGACCGGGACCTTCGCCTTCTTGAGCTTGTCGATCAGGCCCTTGCCCTTGACGCCCCCGGGATGGACGAGGACGAGGCACAGTTCGTCCGACGGATCTGCGGCGACGGCGACGAGCTGGTCGACGACGCCGGCCGGACAGGCGCCGACGTCGTCGATGACGGCGACGATGTGGCTGGAGAACAGCGACCCGCCCACGACCTCGGACAACATCGAGAACTCGAGGTCCGCCGCGTTGATCTCGTTGATGTCCGCCCCCGGCTGCGCGGCGAGAGCGCGCGCCTTGACGTCCGAGACCACGCGCTGCGCGAGCAGCGCCTCAGGGCCGGTGACGAGCAACGATGAGCCAAAGGGCGACGACATGGCACTAAGAATAGTTATCCGTCAGCGCCCTCGACGACGGCGAGGTCCCACGGGCCGACCGTCAGCCGCCCACCCTCGATCGGGTTGCCGACGACGACGTCGCCCGTCACCGGGACCTCGACCGTCACGGGCGCGCCCGAGTAGTTGAGGAAGTAGATGACCGGTCGCCCGCGCCCGTTGGTCCCGCGCCGGACGGTCAGGCTGCCCGCGAGTTCCTGCGGCCACTCCCAGAGGCCCGCGCGACGCACGGCGTCGGCCAGGAGCGCTCCCAGCGTCTCCGGGGCGACCTTGGTGGCGAGATAGGTGGCCTCCCCCTCGCCGAAAGCGTTGCGGGTGACCGCCGCGTACTCGCTCCACGCGGGGTGCGCGTACGACGCGAGCACCTCCGCTCCGGTGGGCCGGAGCAGCTCGAGAACGGCCTCGGCGTCCGTCGTCGGGAAGGCATCCTCGGCGAAGGCGACGCGCGCCCCGTCAGGGGTGGAGAACTGGTTGTAGGTGGCGCCGAAGACGTCCGTGAGGCCGTGCGGCGCGGCGTCGTGCCAGACCTCGACGTTCTCGTCGGCCACGACTGTCCGGAAGGTGGAGAGGAGGTGGCCGCCGCCGGCGACGAAGTCCCGCAACCGGTCGACGGTCGCCTGCGGCGCGCTGTACAGGGCAGGGGTGAGGATCAGCGCGTAGCGGTCGAGATCGTCGCTCTCGGCGTGGACGAAATCGACCTCGACGTTCAGCGCGAACAGCGCGTCGTACATCCACCGCAGCACGTCGTTGTACCCGATCGACGGGCGGTACGCGCCGTCGACGAAGCCGGTCTCGAGCGCGAACCAGTTCAGCGCGGTGAGTGCCTCGTTGGACACCATGATCGCGACGCGGTTGGCCTTCTGCAGGTGCAGCAGTGACGCGCCGTGCTCCGCCCACTCGCGGCCGACCACGGCCGACTCCTCGTAGGTCGGGTTCGAGGCGAGATCGTGGGAGAGCAGCCCCTTCCAGTAGGTCTCGAAGGAGTGGTGGATGGAGTGCCAATGCCAGTACATGACGCCGTCGGCGCCGCTGGCGAGGTGGCTGTAGGCCTGAAGCCGCAACTGCCCGGGGTAGGGCAGCCAGCCCATCTGGCCCTGCGCCTGGGTCTCGAGGACGAGGTAGTTGGCGCCGTCCTTGACCGAGCGCATCATGTCGCCGCCGAAGGCGATCTCGATGCCGGTGAGGTTCGACTGCGTGGGGTGGTAGATGTCCACGCCGGCGACATCGACGGTGCGCGCGGCGGCGAAGTGGTCGACAGAGGGCTGCATGCCGTAGGACCAGCCGGGCTTCCAATCGAAGTCGAAGTTCTGGGTGACGAACTGATCCTCGCGGGCATACTCGCGCACGATGCCCGCCTGCCAGCCGAGGAACTCCTCGACGAGCCCGCGCCGGAAGCGGTCGAAGGCGGAGCCGAGCGACCCGTTGATGGTGCCCTGGACGTCGGGGAAGTCCTCCCAGGCGTCGATCCTGTTGGACCAGTAGTCGAGCCCGAAGGCGCGGTTGAGGGCCGCGAGGTCGCCGTCGAAGCGGTCGCGGAGGTGCTTGACGAATGCGCGCTGCACGTACGGCGAGACGGTGTTGTGGTACTTCGTCTCGTTGTCGAGCTGGAACCCGACGACGGCGGCGCGGCCGGCGGTGTGCTCCATGAGCCGGCGGATGACCCGCTCGGCGTAGAACCGGTAGGCCGGGTTGGTGATGTCCATGATCTGGCGGGCGCCGTAGCGCGGGGCTCCCGACCGGGTCGGCGCGAGCACGTCGGGGTGGGACTGCACCAGCCACGACGGCACGGCATAGGTCGGGGTGCCGACGATCACGTCGATGCCCGCCGCCTCCATGGCGTCGATCGCGCGGTCGACGTGCGTGAAGTCGAATACGCCGGGCTGCGGCTCGAGCGTGCTCCACGTGGACTCCGCGATCCGGACGGTCGTGTGGTGCGCCGCGGTCATCATGGCGACGTCCTCGTCGATGCGGCCGACGGGCATGTACTCGTCGTAGTACGCCGAGCCGTAGATGAGCTTGTCCATGATCCATCCTTGTCCGGGGTCGTTTCCCGCACGATAGCGAATGCGCGGTCACTAGACTGACGGCCACCCACATCTCGCCCTCCGAGGAGACCCCATGACCGCGCCGCTGCGTTTCGGCATCCTGGGCGCCGCCGGCATCACGCCGTCCGCGCTGATCGCCCCCGCCACCAAGAACCCGGATGTCGAGCTGTACGCCGTCGCGGCGCGCAACCGCTCCCGCGCGGAGGAATTCGCCGCCGCGCACGGGATCCTCCGCGTGCACGACACGTACGAGGACCTGCTGGCCGACGCGGACGTCGACGCCGTCTACATCCCGCTGCCGAACTCGGAGCACGGCCGCTGGACCGTCGCCGCCCTCCACGCGGGCAAGCACGTACTGGTCGAGAAGCCGTTCGCGTCGAACGCGGAGGAGGCGCGCGCAGTCGCCGCCCGCGCGGAGGCGTCGGACCGCGTGGTCATGGAGGCGTTCCACTACCGCTACCACGCGCTGTTCGAGGAGGCCCTGCGCCTGGTGCGCTCGGGCGCCATCGGCGATCTCGTCGACGTCAGCGCCTGGTTCGATGTGAACCTGCCGGACCGCACCAACATCCGTTACATCCAGGACCTGGCCGGCGGCTCGACGATGGACCTGGGCTGCTACTCGCTCCACTTCGCGCGCAGCATCGCCGGCGAGGAGCCCGAGGTGGTCTCCGCGACGTTCCGCCCGTCCACGGACCCGCGCCTCGACGAGGCGCTGACCGCCGAGGTCCGCTTCCCGAGCGGCGTCACCGGCACGATCTCCAGCTCGCTGCTGGAAGAGGTCGAACGCCAGTCGGCCACCATCACCGGCACCCGCGGCGTGATCCAGGTCGAGGGCTTCGTGAAGCCGCAGGAGGGCTGCAGCCTGACGCTGACCGTCGACGGCGAGACGACCGCGATCGACGTGGCCGGGCAGCCGAGCAGCTACGCCCGCCAACTCGAGGTGTTCGTCGCCGCGGTCCGCGACGGCTCCCCCATCCTGACCGGCCCCGCGGACTCGGTCGCCACCATGGTCGCGATCGACGCCATGTACCTCGCCGCCGGCCTGGAGCCCCGGGACTAAGGGAGGCATGGTGAGCTACGAGGCAGCAGCAACCGGCTTCGCGGTGACCGGCCTCCAGTTGGCGCGGAGCACCGGATCGTACCCCTGCACATGCCTGATCTGCCCTGTGACCTTGTGCACGAGGCAGTTGAGCCCACCGGGGCGCGGGGTGGTGGTTTCCTCCAGGTAGCCGCGCTTCACGTGCCACTCGTCTCCGAGGTCAGCACCGTCGGTGGCGACGTAGAACGTCAGCCCGGGCTCACGCGCCTCGAACTGGGGGCGTTCTACCGCGTCAACAATCTCGCGTGCCTGCTCGAACGTGATCATTGCCTTCGCCCCTTCCTGGTCATCTTCGCAACAGCTTCGGTGGGCTTCAGTGTATCCATCCGGAGCCACTGCACACTCGTGCCGCACTGGAAGAACCACTCCACGTCGGGGCTGCCTGACTGTGGATCAACAAAGCGGAGTCCGTCGACGGTCTGTTCCGCAACGAACACATGTGCGTCCCCCGACAGCGCGCCATCGACGTCGGTCCAGGCGACGTACACCTGCAGGCGTGCTCCGGCAGGTTCCAGCTCCATCGCGGCCCAGTCACTCCTCCATGTCGGGGGCTCGTTAGTGGTCGGGTCGATCCATTTCGCCGCCAGCGCGGGGAGATGCTCGCTCTCTGCTCCTCCTGCAGTGACATCGAAACCGCGTCGACGCATCTCGTAGGCGACAACACAACGCTGACAGTTCTGGGTCCATCGATCGGCGCCCGTTGAGAACAGCGGGTTCGTGTTCGCAACGGCTTGGGCGATGTCATCAGGGACCAGCAATCTCGGCATCGCAGCAAGGCTTCCCCACGCCGACTCTTCGGCGGATCTGCTAAACGGGGACACCCTCAGCTGTTCCTTTCTGTCGTGATCCGGAGGGCATACTCGTGGCGGGCGACGAGGATGGTGCCCTGCATGTCGGTGCGCGCGACGGCCATGCCGTTCGCGGCGGCGAGGTCGAGCGCCGCCTTGGCCGGGTGCCCGTAATCGTTGTCGGCGCCCGCGCTCGCGACCGCGAGGCTCGCCCCGCTCGCGGCGAAGAAGCGGGGCTCCTGGCGAGCCGAGCCGTGGTGGGGCAGCTTGAGCACGTCGGCACTCAGGTCCAGCCCGAGCAGCGCCGCCGACCTCAGCGCCCGCGCCTGCCCGGCAGGCTCCGCGTCGCCCGCCAGGAGCACCCGTAGCCCGGACGACTCGTCGCGGCCCACACCGCTTGCGGCGCGGACCTCCGCGACGCCCACGACGGACGCGTCGTTCTCCGCGGAGCCGTCGCCGACGCCGTCGCGCCCCTCCTCGGCCGCTCCCGCTGCCAGGGCCGACGCGGCCCCCACCGACACGGTGGTCCACGTCGCCTCGCCGACCGCGATCGACTCGCCGGGCATGGCCACCCGCAACTCAGAGCCCGAGCCCTCGGCGGCCGCGACCAGCCACCCGGGCGGCTCCCCGGCGCGCACCAGAACCATTCGCGGCCGAAACCGCGCCAGCACCTCCTCCGCGCCGCCGACGTGGTCCGCGTGATAGTGCGTCAGCACCAACAGCGGAACCTCGTCCACCCCGAGGGAGCCCAGGCACGCGACGGCGTCGCGCGCCTCGGGCGCCGCGTCGACCAGCACTGCGGCGCGCGGACCCGCCCGGATGGCGGTGGCGTCTCCCTGTCCCACGTCGCAGAACGCCGCCGACCACTCCCCCGGCCAGCCGAGCGGAACGGGCCGCACGAGGCACGCGGCCACCAGGACGGCGACGAGACCTAAGCCTCCCCACGGCGAGCGCAGCACGATCACGAGGAGAGCGGCCATGGCGGCCGAGCCGAACCCGACGAGGATGACCCCGAGCGGCGTCGCCTCCCACGCCCACGCGGCGGCGGGCAGCGCGGCCCCGGCGTGCGCGAGCCACAGGATGGGCTGCGCGCACCATCCCGCCGCCCATCCGGGCCCGACGGCGAGCGCGGGCCAGAAGCTCAGCAGCGCGGCGGCCAACCCGAGGACGGTGGTGGGGCCGACGAAGGGCGCGGCCAGCACGTTCGTGAGGACCCCGACCACCGACACCTGGCCGCTGATGGCCGTCACGATGGGCTGGGTGGCCAGCTGCGCGGCCAGGGCGACGGCCAGCGCCTCCGCCACCCACCGCGGGCACCAGCGCGCCATCGCGGCGACGAGCCTCGGGCCGAGCAGCACGATCCCGGCGCAGGCCGCCGCCGAGAGCGCGAATCCCGCCGAGGCCGCGAGCCACGGGTCGATCCACATCAGCGCGCACGCGGCCACCGCGAGCCCGCGGACGCTCCTCGACCCTCGGGCCACGCCGGTGGCGGCGAGCGCCACGAGGCCCATGGCGGCGGCACGCAGCACCGACGGGTCCTGTCCGCAGACGAGCACGAATCCGCCGACGCCGACGACCGCCGCCCCTCGCACCCACCATCCGCGGAGTCCGGCGCCGCGGACAGCCGCCAGGAGCACGACCAGGGTCAACGTCAGGTTGGCTCCGGA
>CAYVWO010000146.1:0-6764 GCA_964455495.1 uncultured Tessaracoccus sp. | reverse complement strand
GGCGTGCTGTTCGGGGCCGGCGCGGCGCTGGACGGGAGGGCGCCTGTGGCACCGGGGGAGGCGTGGGCGGGGGCCGTCGCTCGCGACGCCGGGGCGTGGAGGGGAGCTGTCGGCTCCGGCCGCGAAGGCGACCACCGCGACCACCGCGGCGGCCGTGGAGAGGCCCGCGAGTCGACGGCGCCTGCGCGCGTCGACCAGCCCGACGAGGGAGCCGCCGGCGACGATGGCCACGACGCGCAGCGACGTCGCCAGGTGGCCGATCCTGTGGGCGGCGCGATTGCACGAGTCGCACTCGTCGAGGTGGCGCCGGACCCGCTCCCGCTGCGCCTCGCTGAGGGTGCCGCGCGCGTATCCGCTGACGTGGTCTAGCACCCAGACGCACTCGGGACGGGTGCTCCGCGTGTCGACGTGGGCGGTGAGCCAGGCTTGGCTGAGCGCGGCGCGGGCGCGCTTGGTGAGGGCCGCGGCGCCGTTGGCCGAGAGCCCGAGTCGGCGCGCGACGTCGGAGGTGCGGAGGCCCTCGACGTCGATCATCCAGAGCACGGACCGCCACCGCTGGGGGAGCGTCTCGAACGCCTTCGCGACCACCGCGTGCTCGGCCATGGCCGAGCTGAAGCCGTCGTCGGCGACCTGCGCCTCCCGCCTCATCCAGTGGTCGAGCCGGTCGTCGTCGGCGGGCTCCTCGTGGCCGCGGGTCGCCGTGTTGACGGCGAGATTCCTGATGGTGGTGCGCAGGTACTGGCCGAAGGCGTGATCCGGGCCGCCGCCCCCGCGGATCGTCGCCCAGATCCGTGCGAACGCCTCGGCGGTCAGGTCCTCCGGGTCGAGGGCCGGGCTGACGCGAGCGGCGTAGCGCACCGCCCCGGCGTAGTGGTGGCGGAACAGCTCGTCGAACGCGTCCGCGTCGCCCTCGCGGCAGCGCCGCAGGAGGTCGGGCTCGTCTCGCTGCGTCATCCGGGGGTCCTCGCTCGCCTCCTCGCGCCTGGGCTCCGAGGTCATTTGACGGTCACCTCGTGGAGGCGGGCCTTGTAGCCGCCGTCGGTGGGCGGAAGTTTCGTGAAGTAGACCAGCAGGTGCTGGGTCTCCGTGGGCGTGTCGAGCTCGATGGTGACGGTGCCCCGCGCGGCGTCGTCCGCGCCGACGACGGTCCAGTCGGCCTCGGTGCGCGTCGACGGCTTCGAGCCCTCGGGCACGCGGATCTCGACGCTGGTGGGGTCGGCGGGGTCGTCGGCGGACAGGATCAGTTCGACGGCGGTCACCGTCCGCTTCTCCCCAAGGTCCAGAACGATGCCGACGCCAGGCTTCAGCCCGCCGAGGTTCGGCCGGTTCTTGTACCGCAGCGTCTCCCAGTAGGTCGCGGGGTCGCCGTCGAACGCCTTCGCCACGGCGTCGGGGTTCTCCTCGGCGTTGCCGCCGTCGGTCTCCGGGTCGAAGTCCGTCGCGCCGACGATCGTGATCGGGGCCTCGGCTCCGGGGTCGGCGGCCGGGGAACCGCTCCTTGCGACGGCAGGCGGGGCCGATGCCGGGCCGGCCGCCGCGGTGTCCTTCGCGTTCATCGCGCCGACGACGATCAGGGAGACCACCAGCGCCGCCACCGCGAGGATCACGATGGCCCACAGCGCCCTGCGGTGCTTGTCGACGCCGGTTCCCGCGCTGATTGGGCCGAGCGGGCTGGTCGGCGTCGCGGGCCCCGAAGGGGCGGAGGCGGGCGACGCCTTCGCGGGGACGGCGGGCATCCGCTCGGCGGACGAGTCCTCGGGCTCGGCCGACTGCGCGACGGCGGGCACCCAGCGCGCGGGGGCGTCGTCGTCGGTCCAGGCCCGCACGCGCGCCTCAAGGTCGGCGGAGGCGTTCGCGGTGCCGAGAACCTGGGTGAGCATCGACACCAGCTGCGACGTCGTGGTGATCCGCGGCTCGCCGGCCGCGCCGCGGTCGGTGAGGGTGGTGGTGCAGATCCGGTCCAGCGCGAACGACACGCCGACCAGGACCTCGTGCGGGGGAGCGGGCTCGCCTGCCGCGAGCGGCGCGGGCGGGAGCCCGAAGTTGCCGGGGCCGGGCCAGCGCGCGACGAGCATGGCGTACAGCAGGTTGCCGACGCCGACGACGTCCTCGCGCTGCTTCGCGCTCCACGGGCGCGACCACTGCCCGCCGTCGGCGAGGACGGCCTCGAGGCCGAAGCCGACCAGCTTGACGGCGCCGACGTCGGTGATGATCACGTTGTCCGGGTTCAGCCGCTCGTGGAAGAGCCCGTTCTGGTGCACGGGGGTGAGGGCGTCGGCCAGCTCGCGGGCCACGTGCGCGGCCTCGATGGCGCTCAGCGGGCCCTTGGCGAGGAGTTCGGTCAGCGAGCGCCCGGACGCGTACTCGGCGACGACGTAGCCGCCGATTCCCTGCCCGGCGTCCATCAGGTCGACGGCGTCGAGGACCCGGAGGAAGCGCGAGTCGGTGGCCGAGGCGCCCTTGCGGGCCGCGGCCTGCAGCTCGACGATCCGGTCGTCGCCGGAGCCGATCACGTGGACGACGACGTCGCGCGACAGCGCGTGGTCGTGCGCGCGCCAGGTCTCGGTGCCGTTGCGGGCCGTGAGCAGCGACATCAGCTCGTAGCGGGTGCTGAGCAGCGCGCCCTCGCGCGCGATCCGCGCGGTGGGCTCGTCGTCGAGGGCCTCGAAGACCCCCTCGGGGACCAAGGCGGTCGGCGCGTCGTCGTCCTCGACGGCGTCCGCCGACCGGGCGGACAGGAGCTCGGTCGCGGGCTCCACGGCCTGCGTGCGGGTGGGGGCGGCGTCCGTGCGGTAGACCCCGGAGAGGTCCATCGGACCGGTGGTGTCCAGGTCGATGCTCTCCGGGCCGACGGGCGGAAGGATCACGGTGGGCGGGTCGTCGTCGGCCACGACCGCGGCCTGGCTGGCGCCCGAGGGGGGCGCGGGCCGCTCGGCGACGGGCTGGCCGCGGCGGGCCGCGAGCAGCGCGCCGATGCTGGAGAGCTCTCTCACCTTCAGCAGTTTCCCGACGACGTAGAACGACGCCAGGATGAGGACCCCGCCTGCGGCGAGCGCGACGACCTGGCCGAGCACGCGCCCCGGGACGATGTCGAGCAGCCACCGCGCGAGGTAGTACGCGCCGACGCCGCCGATGACCGAGCCGAGCAGCAGCCGCACGATGTGCAGCGCGAGCTTCCCGCCGTCGAGGTCCGGGACGCGCCGCTTCAGCACGCGCCACGAGAACGGCACGCCCACCGCGTAGGCCACCGAGTACGCCAGCGCCAGCTCCGCCGCGACCCACGACGGGTCGTTGAGCGCCCAGGTCAGAAGGAGCGCGCCGACGATGTTCACGCCGGCGATCAGCAGCTGCAGCAGGAACGGGGTGCGGGTGTCCTCGAGCGCGTAGAACGTGCGCAGGCACAGGAACTGCACGGTGAACGGGATGAGGCCGACGGCGAAGGCCATCAGGGCCCAGGCGATGAAGATGGCGTCCTTCGCGCCCGCGCCGTGGCCGAAGAGCAGGCCGGTGACCGGCCCCGCGAGCGCGATGAAGCACACGGCGGCCGGGACGATGGCGATCAGCGCCAGCCGCACCGTCTTCATGAACTCGGCGGCGACGCCGGCCTGGTCGCCGGCCGCGGCGAGCCGGGAGGCGCTCGGCAGCATCGCGGTGGCCAGCGAGACGGTGATCAGCGAGTGCGGCAGGATCCACAGCAGGTGCGCGTTGGCGTACACGTTCGAGCCGGCGCCGTGCCCCGTCGCGGTGGCCGAGGTCGCGAGCCGGTTGACCACCATGAGCGCCACCTGGTTGATGCCGACGAACGCGAACGTCCACTTGGCCAGGCTGAACGTGTGGCCGAGGCCGGTGCCCTTGAGGTCGAAGCGGGGGCGGTACCGGAAGCCGACCTTGCGCAGGTACGGAAGCAGCACCAGCATCTGCACGGCGATGCCGACGGTGGAGCCGATGCCGAGCAGCAGGATCTGCGGCGTGGTGAACGGCCCGGAGCGGTCGAGGTCGGTGCCCCAGACGACCAGGTAGATGGCCATGACGAGGATGGAGATCACGTTGTTGGCGATGGGCGCCCACATCATGGGGCCGAACTTCTCGCGCGCGTTCAGCACCTGCCCCAGCAGGAAGAACGCGCCGTAGAAGAAGATCTGCGGCAGCGTCAGGTAGGCGAGCGCCACCATCGAGGCGTACTGCTGGGCGAGGTCCGGCTCGCGCCAGGCCGACGAGGTGTACAGCCGGGTGACCAGCGGCGCGGCTGCGGTCACAGCGACGGCGACGACGGTCACCGCAAGCAGGAACGCCGTCATGATCCGGTTGGTGTAGGCCTCGCCGCCGTCGTCGTCGTGCTTCACCGCGCGCACGATCTGCGGCACGAGCACGGTGTTCAGCGCGCCGCCGGCCAGCAGGATGTAGAGCGCGTTGGGGATCATCGTCGCGATGTCGAGGATGTCGGCCTGGCGGGTGCCGTTTCCGAGGATGAACGCGACCAGCATGACGCGCAGCACCCCGAGGACGCGCGAGATCATCGTGCCCGACGCCATCACGGCGCTGGCGCCGAGAAGTCGCTTCGTGCTGCTGACTTGGGTGCTCACTGGCCCATCCTCGCCTGTTCGCGGCGAACCGCCCTGATCCGCCACGCGGTCCCGCCCAGCACGATGGCCCCCGAGCCGATGATGATCAGCCAGCCGATGCTGCCGAAGTTGGTGGCGGTGATCTCGATGGTCGTCGGCTTCCCGACGGGGACCCCGCCGCGCGTGACGACTTGGGCCTCGACGAGCGCGATGCCGTTCGCGTCCGCCTCCGGGGTGATGTTGACGGTGTACGGCTCGCCGGGCGGGAGCACGACCGGGTCCAGGTCGGGGACCCGGACGCGCTGGGGCGCGTCGGAGGTGAACCGGACGCCGACGGTGACCGGCACGTCGAGCCCGTTGGTGAGCGTGGCCGGGAAGGTGTTGGTGCTGGAGCCCATGACGAACGACGCGGCGGCGAGCAGCTCGATCTTCTCGAGGTCGGCCGACGGCTTCCCGGAGGCCGAGAGGTAGGCCAGCGCCGCCTTCTCGTTCGCGAATCCCGCGGAGAAGGCGGTGGCGCCCAGCTCGGCGAGCCCGGGGGAGTCCTCGCCGGTCAGGTCGTGGAGCACGCTGGCTTGGGCCGTCTCGCGCTCCAGCGCGTCGGCGACGCGCGGCCACGCCTTCGCGTGCTGCGCCGCGGGCCAGTGGAGCTCGGCCCTCGCGACGGCGGGGGCGACGTGCCGGCGCCACGGGTCGAGGTTCTGGTCGGCGCGGGCGTCCTGCCCGTCCTCGATCAGGTACAGCGGCGGCGACGGCGAGAGCAGCTCGTCGGCGATGCGCCGGGCCAGCCGCACGCCGTCGGGGAGGCCGCCGTCGGTCGGCTGGTCGCCGGTGAGGATGCGGGGTGAGCCGTCCTGGCCGCCGGTGGCGCCGCGGACGACGACGGTGCCGAGCGAGGAGAGGGCGGCGGCGAGCCCGGAGCTCGCGCCGTCGCCGAGGACGGCGACGGTGGGGAGCTTCGCGAGGGCGTCGGGGACGGACTCCTCGGCCCAGGCGAGGACGTCGTCGAGGGCGTCGCTGGCCTCGGCCCTTGCCAGGTCGGGGTTGCCGGTGGGGAGCCGCAAGAGCCTGCCCTGCGCGGCGAGCCGGTCGACCCGGCCGAGCCAGGCGAGTGCCTGCCCGTTGCCCGCCGTCGTCTCGCCGTCGACCACGTGCTCCTCGGCGAGGCGCCCGGCGGCCGCGTACAGGGCGGGGTCGATGGCGGCGTAGACGCCGGGGCGCTCGGCGCTGGCCAGCAGGGTGTCGAGGCGGTCGTCGAGGTCGTCGGCGAGGCCGTCGTTCAGGAACGCGCCGCTCGGCAGCCAGCTGGGGGCGGCGGTCAGGAGGACGAGCGCGCTGGAGTCGACCGGGGCGGTGGTGGCGGCGACGCCGATCGCGTCGCGCCCGACGACGCGCCTGCTCCCGCCGGCGTGTCCCATCACCTGGACGCCGAGCGCGTAGGCGACGTCGGTGGTGGTCAACGGGGTGTCCTCGGTGAGCAGCTCCTGGACCGTGCCGCGGACGGTGAACGTGGCGCGCTGCCCCGGGGCGAGCCCCTCGTTCTGGGAGAGGATGTCGACGTTGTGGTCCGCTTCGAACAGGCGCTCGCCCGCGGGCGGGTTGGCGAGATGCTCGGCGAGGGCCTCGCGCGAGCGGAGGGGCCGCGGCGAGCGCCAGAAGTGCACGGCTGCGTAGCGGACGGACACCGTCGACACGTTGGTGACGGTGCCGGAGATGTCGATGACCTGGTCCGGGTTGCCCAAGTCGATCGTCGGCGTCGAGATGCCGGTGATGTCGACGTCGAGGTAGTCGCCGTCGGCCGCGGCGGTTCCGGGTGCGCCGACGAGGCCCGCCACCAGGAGCAGCGCGGCCATCAGCGCGCGCAGCAACCGTCGGACCTTCACCGCACACATCGTAGTCGGGGCTACCGCTCCGACCACCAGGCGCGGAGCAGCTCGACGGCCTCGTCGTGGGGGATCGGGCCGTTGTCGGTGCGGTGCTCGAGCAGGAACTTGTACGCCTCGCCGACGTCGCGGCCCGGGCCGATGCCGAGCACCTCCATGATCTGGGTGCCGTCGAGGTGCGGGCGCAGCGCGTTCAGCTCCTCCTGCTTCGCCAGCTCGTCGATGCGCCACTCCAGCTCCTCGTAGGCGCGGCGGAGGCGGGTGGCGCGGTTGCGGTTGCGGGTGGTGCAGTCGGCGCGGGTGAGGATGTGGAGGCGCT
>CAYVWO010000145.1:5111-6765 GCA_964455495.1 uncultured Tessaracoccus sp. | reverse complement strand
CGCCAGAGAGCTCCTCGCACGGACGCTCCCCCTTGCCCGCGAGGCCGACGAGGGCGAGCGTGTCGGGCACGATGCGCTTGATCTGCTTCGAAGGAGTCCCGATCACCTGCAGCGCGAACGCGACGTTCTCGTAAACCGTCTTTCCGGGTAGCAGCCGGAAGTCCTGGAACACGGTGCCGATCTGGCGGCGCAGCTGCGGCACCTTCCACTGGTTCATGGTTGTGAGGTTCTTCCCTGCCACGTACAAGGTGCCCTTCGTGGGGCGGTACTCGCGCAGGATCAGGCGAAGGAACGTCGACTTTCCTGAGCCGGACTGGCCGACGAGGAAGACGAACTCGCCTTTTTCGATCTCCAGGTTGACGTTGCGAAGGGCCGCGCGCTCCTGGCCGGGGTAGAACTTGGTGACGTCCTCGAACGTGATCACTGATGCTCCGACGGGTGGGGAAGAGAGCCTGAGAAACTCTCAGACCGCTGGCGAGTCTATGCGACGACCAGGCGACCCCCAACCCGACACGCCTATCGGGCGTCGGACTGTCGCCCTTAAGGAACCACTGATCAATGCTTCCTTAACCGTGGTCCCGCGACTACGCCGCGGACTCGCTCTTCTTGCGCCAACGGATACCGGCGTCGATGAAGCCGTCGATGTCTCCCTGGAACACGGCCTCGGGGTTGCCGACCTCGTGCTCGGTGCGTAGGTCCTTCACCATTTGGTAGGGGTTCATCACGTAGGAGCGCATCTGCGCGCCCCAAGAGTTGCCGCCGTCGCCCTTGAGCGCGTTCATCTCCTTCTCGCGGTCCTGGCGCATCTTCTCCAACAGTCGGGACTGGAGCACCCGAAGCGCAGCGGCCTTGTTCTGCAGCTGCGACTTCTCGTTCTGGCAGCTGACGACGATGCCCGTGGGCAGGTGCGTGATGCGCACGGCGGAGTCGGTTGTGTTGACAGACTGGCCGCCGGGGCCAGATGAGCGGAAGACGTCGATCCGAAGCTCGCCCTCGGGGATGTCGATGTGATCGGTCTCCTCGGTGACGGGGAGGACCTCGACGCCCGCGAAGGACGTCTGGCGGCGGCCTTGGTTGTCGAACGGGGAGATGCGCACCAGGCGGTGCGTGCCTTGCTCGACCGACAGTGTCCCGTAGGCGAACGGCGCTTTGACGGCGAACGTCGCGGACTTGAGGCCCGCCTCTTCGGCGTAGGAGGTGTCGTAGACCTCGGTGGCGTAGCCGTGACGGTCCGCCCAGCGCAGGTACATCCGCATGAGCATTTCCGCGAAGTCCGCGGCGTCGACGCCACCGGCCTCGGCGCGGATGGTGATCAGCGCGTCGCGCGGGTCGTATTCGCCCGAGAGCAGCGTGCGCACCTCGAGCGCCGAGACGTCGCCCCCGAGCTTCTCCAGTTCGCGGCTGACCTCGGCGCGGGCGTCGACGTCGCCCTCCTCCTCGGCGAGCTCGAGCATCAGCTCGGCGTCCTCGAGCCGGGAGCGCAGCCCGACGAGCCTGTCCACCTCGCCCTGCTTGAACGACAGCTGCGAAGTAACCCGCTGCGCGTTCTCCTGGTCGTCCCACAGGTCTGGCGCCGCGACCTGCTCCTCCAGCACCGCGATCTCCGAGCGGAGCCTTTCGAGGTCGGCGACGGACTCGATCGAATCGAGGGATC
>CAYVWO010000145.1:0-5101 GCA_964455495.1 uncultured Tessaracoccus sp. | reverse complement strand
TCGGCCGAGGTCGGAGATGCGAGCGGTCAGGTCTTCGTTAGCCACAATCGGGCAGTCTACCCGTGGCGGTACCCTGTGTGAGTTCACGCACGACCGCGTGATGGGTGAGAGGGGCCGGAGATGGCTGCGACGAAGGATCGACTGAAGCGGGACCTGGCGGCGGCGCTGCGCGCCAAGGACGAGGCGGCCAAGATGAACATCCGGATGATGATGGGCGCGATCACCGTCGCCGAGGTCGCCGGCGACACCGCCCGCGAGTTGAGCGACTCCGAGGAGCTCGCCGTCGTCACCAAGGAGATGCGCCAGCGCCGCGACGCCGCGGCCACCTACGCCGACGCGGGCCGCGCGGACCTCGCGGAGAAGGAGACGGCGGAGGCCGAGTTCATCTCCCGGTACCTGCCCGCGGCCCTCACCCCGGAGGAGCTCGTCGCGCTCGTAGACGAGGCCATCGCCGCGCTGGGCGAGGCGCCGACGATGAAGCACATGGGCGCCCTCGTCAAGGCGGTGGGCGTCAAGGCGGAGGGTCGCGCCGAGGGCAAGCAGATCGCGGCCCTGGTCCGTTCCCGGTTGGGCTGATGATCTCCCATGCCCTGGCCGAGCGGCTGCGCGGCGCGATCGAGTGGCGCCCCTCGCCCGGCGATCGCTTCGTCATCCCCAACAAGGAGATGGACGACGAGGTCTTCCACATCGCGGAGATGACCATCGAGGTGCATACCCACCACGGCGCGGAGACCGTCAAGTTCAACGGCACGACGGAGTGGGCGCTCGATTCCCTGCCGAAGGAGCTCGTCCTCTGGCTCCCCCGCGAGGACCAGCTGCGGGAGCAGCTGGGCGAGCGGTTCGTCGCGCTCGAGCGCCAGGCCGATGCCTGGGTGGTCACGTACCGCGCCGACGACGGAAACCGCCGAACGAGCGCCACCGATGTCGAGGACGCCTACGCCCTGGCCGTCCTCGGCGCGTAGCCGGTCGCGGACGAGTGGCCCGCGACCGCGCGGATGAACTAGCCTGTGTCCGCCCGCGCGCATAGCTCAGTTGGTTAGAGCACTTCCCTTACAAGGAAGGGGTCGGGGGTTCGAGTCCCTCTGCGCGCACCATGCCGGATGATCGGCGGATCCGGGCTCAGTGAGAGGTATGGCACCAGTTTTAGTGTCATACCTCCCACCTACCGCGTGGGGGCTCCGTAGAGTGGTCCCATGATTCAGGCTGTGACCGACGCCGCCGAACTGGCGCGCGTGTACGAAGACGTGCTGGAGCCGAGCTTCCCCGCCACCGAGGTGGTGACCGCCGACGAGTTCGTCGCGGCGGGTGAGGCGGGCGACCTGGACGTGCTGGTATCCCGCGCCGAGGACGGGGCGCTCCGGGGCGCGATCGTCGGCGAGCGGCACGGCACGGGCGTCCTCGTGAACTGGCTCGCGGTCTCGGGGACGACGCGCGGAGGGGGCGTCGGGGGCACGCTGCTGAGCGAAGGGGTCGCGCGCTGGCTGGGCCAGGACGGCGTCGCGGTCGTCCTCGGCGAGGTTGAGCGCCCTGACGTCTTCTCTGCCCACCCGGACCACGGCGACCCGGAGCGGCGCCTCGCGTTCTACGAGCGACGCGGCGCGACGGTCCTCGACATGCCGTACTACGAGCCTCCGCTGCGCAAGGGCATGTCGAGGCTGCGCGGCCTGCTCCTCGTCGTGCTGGCATCCACGGATTCCGCGCCGCCGCCGCGGACCCTCACTCCCGCGGAGACGAAGGGCGTGCGCGACGTCCTCCTCGCGACGATGGGCCGAGCGGAGCCGGGCGACGACGAGACCGCGCGGATCTACGCCGCCGTCGACGACCCCGCAGGCCTCCGCCTGCTGCCGCTCTCCGACTACGCGCGCACCCCGCTCTCCCACTGAGCGGGCGCCCGCTCACCCACCGAAGACGCCATTCACAGGTGATGCGCGCCGTCGCGTAGGGTTTCCCCAGGTCCGGTGGAGGGAGGTCATGTGAGTCAGCCGGTTGGCAGACGAGCCGCGCCGTCCGACGATCCTGATCTCGGCCCTGCGCCGACGCCGTCCCTCGCCGAGCGTCCCCGACGCGGGATCGTCGACGACGCGGCACCCGCCGTCGGGCCGAGGCGCGGGATTCCCGCGGACGAGCCCCCGGTCCCGGCCAGGAGATGCGTCGCGGCCTACGTCCTTAGCGGGCTCGCGCTCCTGATCGCCGTGGCCATAGCGGTGGCGTACCTCGTCCTCGGGGGGCGGACGGTCCCGGCCGGCCCAGCAACGGCTCCCCCACGGCCCAGCGTCACACCGTCGGCGGGGTCCCCGACCTCGCCGTCGCCCGGCGGCGCGCCGACCTCCGCGTCTCCCAACCCCGCGGCCAGCGGGCCGGTCACGACCCAGCTGCTACAGATCAACGACGCCACCCTCGCGGTCTACAACGGCTGGTCCGTGCAGGACGACCAGGAGGTGCAGGACAAGCGTCGGCTGGTGCGGCTCCGCCAAGACGCCACCGACGCGCGCGTCCAGGCCGTCACCCTGACGGCCGTGGACGACTCCCTAGATGACGCCTGCACGGCCCTCGTCGCCGACCTCACCAGCTCCTACACGGACGTCAAGGACACCGCTCCCGACGCCGTCGCGGTCGCTGCCGACGACCAAGCCGTCACCTGTTCGTTCACGGGCGAGCGCACCAGCGACAAGGTTGGCAACACGGTCACGTTCACGGTCATCCGGCGCGCCGAGGACGACCACACACTCGTGTTCCGCGCGACGGTCCCGACTGCGCTCCCCAGCTCCTCCTCGACCGAGGACGAGCTGGAGCACATGCTGTGCTCGTCGGCCGCCAGCTTCGACGTCGAGATCGAGCGCTGCTCCCGGTAGTGGGCGCAGCCCCCGGCTACTCCTGTCCGGGCCGACGGCTGAGCTGATCGAAGACCGGGCGAAGCGTCCGCCACCACTGGTGCTTGGGGCGCTGATTCTCCCAGTCCATGTCAGCCATCACCGTGCGCAGCGGCGCCATCAGGTTCGGCGACTCGCCCGAAGCTGCCACATAGTCCGAGCTGCCCGCCGACAGCTGCTCGTCGAGGTTCACGATGGCCATGTAGGCCAGGCGCGTGGCGTTGACCCGGTCGAACGGCGACGGCGTGCCGCCCTGCTGCACGTGCCCGATGATGGCCTGCCGCACCGAATACATGCCCTTGCCCTCGGCCTCGAACAGCTTGGCGATGACGTCGCTGGTGTAGAACTGGCTGGTCTCCTCGCCCATGACGGCGAGGTAGAACGAGCGCCCGCTCTCGAACGCGTCGACGAGCGCGATCACGTCCTCGGTCAGCTCCTCCAGCGTGATCCCGGTCTCCGGCGTGTAGGCCTTCTCCGCGCCCGCGGCGAGGCCGCCGACGAGCGGGAGGAACCCGCAGCCGCGCCCCATCGTCTCGACCACGAACGCCCGCTTGCTCGCCGACGCCGACATGCGCACCATATCGATCGCGTCTACGACGGTGTTCAGCGCGGTGTCCGAGCCGACGGCCATCGGCCACCCGGGCAGGTTGTTGTCGATGCTCGCCGGCAGCACCGCGATCGGGATGTTGAACCCCGGGTAGCGGCGCCGCTCGCGCTCCATGATGTCGACGGTGGCGTAGGCGTGGTGCCCACCCATCACGAGCAGCGCGTCGATCCGGTGGTCCTCGAGCGTGCGCGAGATCGGGTAGAGGTCGGCCTCCGTGGGGACGTAGCGCCGGGTGCCGAATGCGGCCCCGCCCGCGCTGGCCATGCCCTCCACGTCTGCCCAATGGACGTCGCGCAGGTCGCCGGACACCAGCCCGGGAACGCCGCCGACGACCGCGATCATCTTGTGCCCGCGGTCCAGGCCCGCGCGCACGGCGACGCGCGCCAGCGGGTTCATGCCCGGAGCCAGGGCACCCGCGTGCATGATCGCGACCCTCTTGGCCCCGTCAGAAGGGGCCACCGTCGGCCGCGCCTCGTTGAGCATCCGGTAGACGTCGATCATGGTCGTGAAGCCCCGGCCGCGGGCCTCGACCGCCGCTTGGTAGTCGCCCTCGGCGATCAGGCTCGCGATGCCACGGGTGTCCTCGACCGCTTGGAGCAGCCCAGTGGTCGTCACACCGTCGCGCCTCATGCCGACGAGGACCGGCTCCGTCTCGTCGGAGGCCAGCATCACCTGGCGCACGGCCTCGACGCCGCAGGCCGTGGCCATCCAGCGGTCGTAGGCCGACGGCGTGCCGCCGCGCTGAACGTGCCCGAGGATCGTGATCCGGGCATCCTCGCCGGTGCGCTCGCGCAGCACGTCCTTGATCCGCTCGGCGGTGATCGGCTCGCCCTCGCGATCCTTCGCGCCCTCGGCGACGATGAGGATGGAGTCGCGCCGACCGGCAGCGCGCCCCCGGGCGAGCACGTCGGCCATGCGGTCCTCCCAACCGTCGCGCGGCGGCGACTCGGGGAGGAAGGTGTAGTCGGCCCCGCCGGCGATGGCCGTCATCAGCGCGAGGTAGCCGCAGTTGCGGCCCATGACCTCGACGATGAACGTGCGCCGGTGAGACTCCGCGGTCGAGCTGATCGCGTCGATGGCCTCGGTGATGCGGTGCATCGCCGAGTCGGTGCCGATCGTCATGTCCGTGCCGACCATGTCGTTGTCGATGGAGCCGACCATCCCGACGATGTTCAGCCGCGGATGCTCCGCCGCCTGTTCCGGCGTGATCCTGCCCTCATCGCGCAGCCGGGAGACGACGTCGGCCCACTCGAGGCTCAGCGCGCGCGACCCGGAGAGCGAGCCGTCGCCGCCGATGACGATCAGCCGGTCGATGCCCACCCGGACCAGGTTCTCGACGGCCTTCATCCGGCCCTCGGGGGTACGGAACTCCGCCGATCGGGCGGTGCCGATGACGGTGCCGCCCTTGTTCAGGATGCCGGAGACGTCGCTCCAGCTCATGTGCGTGATGTAGTCGCCGCCGGAGATGGCGCCGTGCCAACCCTCGCGGATGGCGTACACCTCCGCCCCCTCGTGAATGCCGGCGCGGACGATGGCCCGCACCGCCGCGTTCATGCCTTGGGCGTCGCCGCCGGACGTCATGACTCCGATTCGGACGGTCATCGGCGGTTCCCCTTCGGTCGAA
>CAYVWO010000144.1:0-6833 GCA_964455495.1 uncultured Tessaracoccus sp. | reverse complement strand
CATCGGCCGCCCCGCCGACGTCCTCGTCCTCAACATGGGAGAGCCGGTCAAGATCCTCGACGTCGCTAAGGGCCTCATCGCCCGCTCCGGCAAGGACATCAGGATCGTCTTCACCGGGCTGCGGCCGAACGAGAAGCTGCACGAGGTGCTGTTCAGCGGCGACGAGGAGCGCACCTCGACCAGCCACGAACTTGTCTCGCGCGTCGAGGTCCCCCCGCTCGACCCCGCGGAGCTCGACGCCGTCGACGGCTCCGATCCGGAGTCCATCGGCACGCTCACGAGACAACAGCGCGCGGGCTGATGTCTCGTTCCTTGAGCCGGGCCCCGGCGCGGAGCGCCCGGCCCGTGTCGAAAGGCTGGCGAGAATGACCGGCGAGCGGAGCACCGCCCTCGGGAACGCGGTCTCGTGGCTGCTCGTGCCCTACGTCGCGGTCGCGCAGTTCGCGACGCTCGGCACCCCCATCGTGAAGCTCGTCTATCCCGCGGTCGGGGTCACTTGGCTGACCTACGAGGCCGTCGTCCTGCTCGTCCTCGCGGCCGTCTCCGCGCCGTGGCTGTGGCGCCGTCGGGGCGAGCTGGACAGAACCGCGGGGTTCGCGATGCTGGCGTTCACGGCGCTCGTGCTCTACGCCGCCGCCTCCGCCGTCGTCCGGCCCGACCCGCACGTGCAGATCAACGAGGAGCATTGGGACGTCGCGACGCCGTTCCTGGTCGCGCCGCTGGTCACGGCCTGGTTGGCGATGATCGCCGGGGTCGGCCTTGTCCTCGCGGCGGAACGGGGCCGACGGCTGAAGGTGCTGACCGTCGCGGCAGCGACGGCGCTGGTCTGCGCGTTCGCGGCCTGGCCGCTGCACGCCGCCGCCACCCGCTCCATCCGCTTCTCGACGGGCCAGGGCGGCGCCGCCGTGGTCCACGTCATGCTGCTGCTCATCGCGGCCCTCGGCGTCGCCTGCCTCCTCCGCGTCTCCGGTCGCCGGGGCAGGGGGCTCAGCCTGGCGCTCGTGGGCGCCGCGTTGGTCGGCATCGTCGCGACCCAGTCGCGGGGGGCGCTCATCACGCTGGGGGTGTGGGCCGTCCTCCTGCTGCTCGGCAGGATAGGGGGCGCGGGGGCGCGCCGCTGGTGGCCTGTCGTCGTCGGCGCCGGGGCGCTCGCCGTCGTCGCGCCGCTGATTCCCGGGGCGTCGCGCGTGCTCTCCCTTGCCGACCCGCAGCGGCTGTCCAACCTCGAGGTCGCGCTGAGGCTGTGGGCCGCCGACCCCGCGACGGTCCTCCTCGGCACGGGGCCCGGCGGCGTCTGGCCGTGGCACTTCTTCGAGTCCATGACGGTGCATCCGAAGCACTACGAGACGGCCGCGGGATCGGTGCTGGGCACCGCGCACTCGACGCCGCTGGCCGCGCTGGTCGAGCTGGGTCTCGTCGGGGCGCTCCTCCTGGCCGCGGCGCTGGTCGCCGTCGCGTTGGTCGCGCTCGGCGCGCGCACGCCGTCGGCCCGATGGGCGGTGGCCGCGGCGCTGCTCGCGAGCCTCGTCGCGTTCCAGTTCGACACCTATCTGCTGCGCAACTTCGGCATCGCCGTGTGGTGGTGGGCCGCCGTCGCGCTCGTCGCCACCTGGCCGCCGGAACCTGCCAGCACCACCTCGGAGGAGTAGCCATGCGCGTCTGTTACCTGGATCACTACGCGGGCTCGCCGACGGCGGGGATGGAGTTCCGCCCGCACGCCATGGCCGTCGAGTGGGCGAGGCTGGGGGCCGACACCACGATCGTCGCCGGCACCTACAGCCACCTGCGCACCCGGAACTTCCCGGACGCCGAGCCGGGCCGGCCGTACGACGTCGACGGCGTGGAGTTCCGCTTCCTGCGCACCCGCCAGTACGAGGGCAACGGGGCGGGCCGCATCCTCAGCTGGGTCGACTACGTGGGCGGCGGCCTGCGCGCCGCGAAGACCATGGCGCGCGAGCTGCGGCCCGACGCCGTGATCTCGTCGTCGACCTACCCCTTCGACACCTACTTCGCGCAGCGCCTCGCCAGGCTGTCGGACGCGCGGCTGATCCACGAGGTCCACGACCTGTGGCCGCTGACGCCCATCGAGCTCGGCGGGCACTCCCCGCGGCACCCGCTCATGGCTGCCATGGCCGCGGCCGAGCGCTCCGCGTACGCCAACAGCGACGCCATCGTCTCGATCCTGCCCAACATCGAGCCGCACGTCCGCGCGCTGGGCATCGACACCCCGGTGATCCCCATTCCCAATGGCATCGACGCCGTGGCCACCCCCGCGCCCGCCCCCGACGCGTTCGTCCGGTTGATCGACGACCTCCGGTCGCCCCGCTCGTTGAGCCGCGCCCCCCGCGAAGCGGCGGCGCGTGTCGAAGCGTCGGGGCCTCGCCGCGTCCTCGGCTACGCCGGCGGCATGACGACGGCCAACGCCATGGACGACCTCGTCGCGGCGATGGCCCTGCTGAGGGACGAGCCCGTGACCGCGGTGCTGCTCGGCGACGGCCTGTACCGCGCGGACCTGGAGCGCCAGGCGCGGGAGTCGGGGGCCGACGTCGTCTTCTTCGGGTCGCTGCCGAAGTCTCAGGTCCACGACGCGCTGACGAGGTGCGACGCGCTGTACATCGGCTCGAAGCGCAGCGCGCTGTACGAGTACGGGGTCTCGGCGAACAAGATCTTCGACTACATGCTGACGGGCGTGCCCATCGTCGACGCGTTCGACTCGGACCACTCGCCTCTTGCCTACTCGGGGTGCGCCGTGTCGGCCCGGGCGGAGGACCCGGCCGACATCGCCCGCGCCATCCGCGAAGCCGTCTCGCTGCCTGATCCGCAACGGGAGCGCCGCGGCGCCGCTGGCATCGCGTGGGTGAAGGAGCACCATTCGCTGCCGACCCTGGCGGCCGAGTTCCTCGGCGTCCTCGCCACCGCTTGACGGGCCGCGACGCATCACCTCCGACTGTAGATGTCCCGTCTGTGTCCCGCCGAGAGCACGAGGACGAGGAGGATGCCGTCGTTGATCTCGTAGATGACTCGATAGTCCCCGGTGCGCACACGCCAAACGCCCCCGCCGTCGACCAGTTTCTTTGCCCCACTTGGCCTGGGGTTCTCTGCCAGCAACTCGATCGCCGCCTGCAAGCGGCGCCTCGCCGCTCCGTCGAGCTTGCGCAGCTGCCGCACAGCCGCGGGGCTCAGTTCAACGCTGTAAGCCGTCACGTGTTTCTCGTTTCCGGTGATGCCGATCGCTGTCCCCGGAAGAGATTCGACAATCCGACCGTGGTCTCCGCGCAAACACAATTGGGTCAGCTCAATCCGAGATCTGACTTGACCTGCTCCCACGGAATGGTCGCGACACCAGAGTCGATCTCGGCGCGCGCCGCGCGAGCCGCCATCACGTCTTCGAGATCCTCTGCCGCCTCGACGAGACGCGCGAGCACATCCGCATCGATGACGGCCGCCACGCGGCGCCCCCTGCGGGTCAGGTAGACGGGCACGCGCCCGATCCTCGCCTCGTCCACAACGTCGGCCAGCCGCGCACGCGCCTCGGTCACTGTAAGCTCAGTCATGTACTAATTGTACATCTCGGCTTGACTCACCGAAAGCGCGGGCAAACCGTCGCGAGTAAGCTCGCCCCATGTCGTTCCTGCCGTTCGCCCGCCCGGACATCACCGAGGCCGAGATCGAGGCGGTGGCGGACGCGATGCGGTCCGGGTGGCTCACGACGGGGCCGAACGCGATCGCGTTCGAGCGCGAGTTCGCCGAGTTCCTCGGCACGGACGCGCATGCCGTCGCGGTGAACTCCGCGACGGCCGGCCTGCACCTGGCCTTCGAGGCCATCGGCGTCGGCCCAGGCGACGAGGTCCTCGTCCCCACCTGGACGTTCACATCGACGGCGGAGGCCGTGCACTACCTGGGCGGCACGCCCGTGCTGGTCGACGTCGACCCCGCGACGCTGTGCCTCGACCTCGACGACGCCGCGCGGAAGGTCACCGACCGGACGGTCGCCGTCGCGCCCGTGCACTACGCGGGGCTCGCCGTGCCGAACGCGGCGCTCACCGGGTTCGCCGCGCGCCACGGGGTGAAGGTCGTCGAGGACGCCGCGCACGCCTTCCCCACCGTCAACGAGGGCACGCTCGTCGGCGCGCACGGGCACGCCGCCACCGTCTACTCGTTCTACGCCACCAAGACCATGACCACGGGCGAGGGCGGGATGGTCGTCACGCCGGACGCCGAACTGGCGGCCCGGATGCGCACGATGCGGCTGCACGGCATCGACCGCGACGTGTTCGACCGCTACTCCTCGACACGGCCGTCGTGGCACTACGACGTCGTCGCCCCCGGATACAAGTACAACCTCACCGACACCGCGGCGGCCATGGGCCGGGTCCAGCTGCGCCGCACGCCCGAGATGGTCGCGCGCCGCGCCGCCATCGCGGAACGCTACGACGAGGCCTTCTCCGGCCTCCCCGTCACGCTTCCCGCGGGCGCGCCCGCGGGCTCGACCCACGCCTGGCACCTGTACAACCTGCGCCTCGCCGCCGACGCCCCCGTGTCCCGCGACCGGTTCATCGAGCTGATGTCGGAGGCAGGCGTAGGAACCAGCGTGCACTTCATTCCCCTTCACCTCCAGCCCTACTGGCGCGACGCCGCCGGCCACGCCCCCGCGGACTTCCCGGTGGCGACGGCGGAGTTCGAGCGCTCCGTGAGCCTCCCTATCTTCTCCGCGATGACCGACGACGACGTGGCGAGGGTCGTCGCCGCCACGGCCGAGATCCTGGGCTGACGTGTTGAAGCGCGCCTTCGACGTGGCGAGCTCCGCCGCGGGGCTGGCGGTGCTCGCCCCTGTCTTCCTGATCGTCGCCGTCCTCATCAAGGCCCAGGACCGCGGCCCGGTGTTCTTCCGCCAGGAGCGCGTGGGGCGGCACGGCAGGCCGTTTCGGATCCACAAGTTCCGCACCATGCGCGTGGCCAACGCCGGCGCGCTGATCACGAGCGCCGACGACGCCCGGATCACCCCCGTCGGGGCGTTCCTGCGCAGGACGAAGCTCGACGAGCTGCCCCAGCTGATCGACGTGCTGCGCGGCGACATGTCGGTCGTCGGCCCGCGCCCGGAGGTGCCGAGGTACGTCGCGCTGTGGGGCGACGCCGCGCGCGCCGAGATCCTGAGCGTCCGCCCGGGCATCTCTGACCCCGCCGCGATCGCGTTCCGCAACGAGCAGGACGAGCTGGCCGCCGCGGACGACCCGGAGCGCCACTACGTCGAGGTGATCCTGCCGCAGAAGGTGGCGATGTATCTCGACTACGTGCGCACCCGCTCCTTCGCGGGCGACCTCCGCGTGATCTTCCGCACCTTCGCCGAGATCCTCCACGCTGGGTGAGCCAGGGAAACACCGATCAATGCTTCCTTCTAGCTAGTGGCCGGCCAACCTCGGGCAATCTAGACAGACTGGACAGGAATGATAGTCTGGACAGATGACGACGAGTACGTGGCAGTTGCAGACGGCGAAGCAGCGCTTCAGCGAGGTCGTGCGCGCGGTCGAGGCCGGGGAGCCCCAGTTCATCACCAAGCACGGGAAGCCCGTCGCCGTGATCATCGACATCGACGACTACAGGAAGACCCACTCCGAGCGCCTCTCGTTCTCGGAGTATCTCGTTGCCGCCAGCTCGATCGTGGGCCTTGAGCATGATCTCGTACTCCCCCCCCGAACCATCGACCCCGATCGAACCATCCATCTCTTCGACGACGAGCCATGACCGGATTCCTTGTCGACACGAACCTCGTGTCCGAACAAACGAAGCGTCGACCTCATCCGGTCGTGAGTTCCTGGCTCCTGCAAGGCGAGGATCGTTACATGAGTGTGCTCTCCTTCGGCGAGCTCTCGCGGGGAGCCCGCCTGCTTGCGCCGAGCGACCCCGTTTTCGCGAAACGTCTCCGAACGTGGGTGGATGGTCTGCGTACGGAGTACTCGGGCAGGATTCTCCCGGTAGACGAAATGGTGATGGAAAGCTGGGCCGCCATTCCCACAACGAGGACTCTGCCGACGATCGACGGTCTCCTCGCCGCCACCGCGCTGGCACACGATCTGACTATCGCCACTCGCAACGTCGCCGACTTCGAGGGCACCGGGGCGCGGATCTTCAATCCCTTCGCTGAATGAGACGAGCCGCCCACGGGCATCTCATCAAGACGACCCGAGGTCGGCTCCCCGATGAGACGGAGGCGCCGCCCCGGTGGGGGGCCGGCTACCGGTTGGAGAACAAGACCTCAGCGTCGGTCAAGGTCAAGTAGCGACCGCTTGCACGGTGCTAGCATGAGGCCATGGCCACGCTCTACATTCGAGACGTCTCCGATCCCGTAGCGGAGACGTTGAAGCTGCGGGCGGCGACGCAGGGGCTGTCTCTTTCGGCCTACGTGGCGCGAGAGCTCTCGAAGCTCGTGTCCCGGCCCACCAACGAGGAGATCGTCGCTCGCTTGCGCGCGGAGGACCGCTCCGAAGGCCCCACGAAGGAGGACATCCTTGAGGCCGTTCGGGACAGCCGACGATGATCGTCGTTGACGCTTCGGCGATGGTCGAGGCGCTCGTCGGCCGCGATCCCGATCCGGCGATCCTCGACGCGCTGACCCGCGAGGTCTCCGCGCCGCACGTGCTGGACACGGAGGTGTTGTCGGCCCTGCGGGGCCTCTGCCTCGGCGGCAAGCTCGCGCCGCAGGCCGCCGAGGTCGCGCTGGATCGCTACTTCGCGTTGACGATCATCCGGCACGAGACCTCTCCACTCGCCACCCGGGTCTGGCAGCTCAGGCACCAGTTCACAAGCTACGACGCGAGCTACCTGGCGCTGGCCGA
>CAYVWO010000143.1:4851-6889 GCA_964455495.1 uncultured Tessaracoccus sp. | reverse complement strand
CCGCCGAGATGTTGCGGCGGATGTCGTCGATCAGGTTGAGCCCGTAGCGCTTGCGATCCTCGGTGGCATAGGCGAGGCCTGCCTCGATGGCATCGTCGACCGACTTCAGGTCGACCTCCTTGCCCCGCAGGAACAGCTTGCCTGCGGTCTTGCGGCCATAGGCCTGGCCGAACAGGCTCATCGCCAGCTCGGTGCGGCCGGCGCCCATCAGGCCCGCGATGCCGACGATCTCGCCGCGCCTCACGTCGAAGCTGGCGTTGTCGGAGACGATGCGGCCGGGCACCGTCGGGTGCATGACCGTCCAGCCCTCCACCCGCATCATCTCCTCGCCGATCTTCGGCTCGTGCTCCGGGTAGAGGTTGTTCAGGTCGCGGCCGACCATGCCCTTGATGATCCGCGCCTGCGTCATGTCCGGGCCCTTGCGGATGGTCTCGATGGTCGAGCCGTCGCGGATGACGGTGGTGGCGTCGGCGATGGCGGTGATCTCGTTCAGCTTGTGGGAGATCATGATCGACGTGATGCCCTGGTCCTTCAGGTGGCGCAGCAGGTCGAGTAGGTGGGCGGAGTCGGTGTCGTTGAGCGCCGCGGTGGGCTCGTCGAGGATCAGCAGCTTCACCCGCTTGGAGAGCGCCTTGGCGATCTCCACGAGTTGCTGCTTGCCGACGCCGATCTGGTTGATGGGCGTCACGGGGTTCTCGTCCAGACCGACGCGGGCCAGCAGCTTCGCCGCCTCGTGGTTGGTCTGGTGCCAGTCGATCCTGCCGCGCCGGACCTGCTCGTTGCCGAGGAAGATGTTCTCGGCGATCGACAGCAGCGGGATCAGCGCCAGCTCCTGGTGGATGATGACGATGCCCTTCTCCTCCGAGTCGTTGATCGACGCGAAGGTGCTGGGCTGCCCCTCGAAGACGATCTCGCCCTCGTAGGTGCCGTGGGGGTGGACGCCGGACAGCACCTTCATGAGGGTGGACTTTCCGGCGCCGTTCTCGCCGCAGATGGCGTGAATCTCGCCGCGCTCGACCTTGAGCGTGACGTCGGAGAGCGCCTTGACCCCGGGGAAGGTCTTGGTGATGCCGCGCATCTCCAGGATGGTGTTGGTACCCATGCGTGGGCCTTTCTCTGGATTGCCTAGGACGGCCCGGCCCCGAGAGGGACCGGGCCGTCGTTTGGGGATCAATCGGTCAGATCAGGCGACGCCGGCGTCGATCTGCTCCTGGGTCCAGTAACCGGTGTCGACAAGGGCCTCCTTGATGTTGTCGCGGGTGACCGTGACGACGTCGAGCAGGTACGAGGGAACGACCTTCACGCCGTTGTCGTAGTCGGTGGTGTTGTTGGCCTCGGGCTCCTTGCCGTTCAGCAGGTCGACGGCGACGGTGACGGCGCGCTCGGCGAGCAGTCGGGTGTCCTTGAAGATGGTCGAGTGCTGGACGCCGTCCTGGATCAGCTTCACGGAGGCGATCTCGGCGTCCTGGCCGGTGACGATCGGGAAGCCGTCGTCGATGGTGCCGGAGTAGCCGTTGTTCTGCAGCGCGGTGATGATGCCGCGGGACAGGCCGTCGTAGGCCGACAGCACGCCGTTGACCTTGGTGTCGCCCTGGTAGTTCGCGGTCAGCAGGTTCTCCATGCGCTCCTGCGCGGTGGACTGCTGCCAACGCAGCGTGGCGGCCTGCTCGATGGTGGTCTGGCCGGACTTGACGACGAGGGTTCCGTCGTCGATCTTCGGCTGGATGACGCTCATCGCGCCGTTGAAGAAGAAGTGCGCGTTGTTGTCGTCCAGCGAGCCGGCGAACAGCTCGATGTTCTTCGGGCCTTCGGCGCCGAGGCCGTCGATCAGGGCGGAGCCCTGCGCCACGCCGACCTTGAAGTTGTCGAACGAGACGTAGAAGTCGACGTTGGCCGAGTCGCGGATCAGGCGGTCGTAGGAGACGATCTTGATGCCCTTGGCCGCGGCGGCCTCGAGCTGCGGGGCCAGCGCGGTGCCGTCGATGGCGGCGATGATCAGGACCTTGACGTCCGAGAGGATCATCTGGTCGATCTGCTG
>CAYVWO010000143.1:0-4751 GCA_964455495.1 uncultured Tessaracoccus sp. | reverse complement strand
TGTTGGTGGGGGCCGGGTTGGCCGGGGTCCCCGCGCCGCCGCCGCCACAGGCGGCGAGCGACAGGGCAAGGAATAGGCCGGTCGCGGTCGCGACGAGCTTCCTCAACTTCATGGTTCCTCCTCAGGAAACGCTTCTCTTGCAGGGGAGGGCACGCTTCGTCGGACCCGCCCCAGAACACTCCGCCTTGCGATTCGACGGTCGAATCAGCGAAGCACCTGCTGTGAAGTCTCTTCGGCCAGCAGATGCCGTGTCAAGGCAGACTGATACCAAAATGGTAACGATCACATCGGGAGCTTCGGAAGCGCCCCGAGTTAAGGTGTGAACGGTCACGGTTCTGCGCGGTGCACGGCCATCCTCTTTCGACCCACGCTGCGAGCCGAGGATCCCCGGCCGAGTCCCGATCTCGTCCAGGCCCCCTCGAGCCCGGTCATCGTCCACAGCCCGACGACGCGCAACGGCAATGCCGTGCTGGCTGCGTTGGCAGAGCCGAAGCCGCTCGCCGAGATCGTCGCCGCGGCGGGGCTCACCGACGGACAGGTCCGCTACACGCTCTCGCGGCTCCTGGCCTCGGGCGAGGTGGTCATGCACGGCGCCCAAGGCATTCAGCGAACCACCTACGCGCGCATTGGCGGGTAGCGGGCCGAACGGCGCGAGCGAACGCTAGGCGCGGCTCGGGTCCTTGACGAACAGCGCGAAGACCAGGCCGACGAGCAGGACGGCGACGATGCCGAGGATGCCCCAGTGCTGCGCCGACCCGCCGGTGGTCACCAGCGCGCCGAGGCCGATCGTCAGGCCGAAGAGCGTGGGGGAGAGGAAGCTGACGGCGCGGCCCGTCGTCGCGTAGAGGCCGAAGAGCTCGCCGCTCATGCCGTCGGGGATCAGCCGGGCGAGGAACGAGCGGCTTGCCGACTGCGCGGGGCCCACGAAGAGGCACATGGCAAGGCCGAGCGCCCAGAACACGGGAGCCCCGCCGTCGTGGAAGAGGAACACGCCCGTGCCGAGCAACACGAGGCAGGTCAGCGAGAAGACGATGACGGCCTTCGGGCCAACGCGGTCGTCGACCAGCCCGAAGAGCATCGTGGCGACGCCCGCGACCACGTTGGCCGCGACGCCGAAGATCACGACCTCGCCGAACGTGAACCCGAACGTGCCCTGCGCGAGCACGCCGCCGAAGGTGAACACCCCGGCGAGGCCGTCGCGGAACAGCGCGGAGGCGACGAGGAAGAACAGCGTGTTGGGGGAGGTGCGGGCGAGCCGGGCGACCGAGCGGAACAGCTCCCGGTAGGAGCCGACGAGGCCAAGCGACGGCGCGACGACGTCGGGCCGCCGGTCCTTCAGCGCGAGGAAGATCGGGATGGTGAACACGACGGTCCACACGCCGCACAGGGTCATCGACAGACGCACTTGGTCGGCGTCGAAGCCGGTGCCCATGAGCGCGATGATCACGAGCAGGATGGTGATGCCGCCGAGGTAGCCGAGGCCCCAACCGAGCCCGGACACCCGGCCTACGTTCGACGGCGTCGACACCTGGTCGATGGCAGCGTAGTAGTTCACGTTGGCGATCTCGGCGACGACGTTGCCGCCGCCGAGCAGGACGGCGCCCAGCAGGAAGTACTCGGGCGCCGGGGCGACGAAATACATGGCCGCGCAGATCGCGGCCAGCAGCCAGGTCTGCCAGCGTAGGTGGAACATGCGCTTGCCCGTGCGGTCCGAGCCCTGCCCGAGGACGGGCGCGAGGAGCGCGATGAACAGGCCGGCGATCCCTGTCGCCCAGGCCAGCTTCATCGTCACCTCGTCCTTCTCGCCGAACGCGGAGCTTGTCAGGTAGACCGCGAACACGAACGTGGTGATGACCGTTGCGAAGGGCTGCGTGCCCCAGTCCCAGAAGGCCCAGGCGATGACCTTGCGGGTGGGCGCCTTCGTGGAGGCGAGCGCGCCGTCGGGCGCGGAGGTGGCAGTCACGTGTCGAACCTAATGGTTGACAGGGACGCCGTCGAGGTGTGCTCCGAAAGCGCGCGTCCGGATTGTGAGTACCAAACAAGAATGTATCGGCGCGCCTGTGGGGGTTGTAAGGTGGGGTCCGCAACAGCCCTTGAACGACGCAAGCCGGTTGCCAACGACGGCCGCCGGAACCCAACGAAAGGTGAACGCATGACCGACAGCGGAGTCCTCAAGTACGGGGACCACGAACTCGAGCTCCCCGTCGTCAAAGCCACCCAAGGCAACGACGGTCTCGACATCGCGAAGCTGCTGGCGACCACCAAGGTCACGACGCTCGACCCGGGCTTCGTCAACACCGCCTCCTGCACTTCCGAGATCACCTTCATCGACGGCGACGAAGGCATCCTGCAGTACCGCGGCTACCCCATCGAGCAGCTGGCCGAGCAGGCCACGTTCATCGAGGTCGCGTACCTGCTGATCTACGGCGAGCTGCCGACGGCCGACCAGCTTGACGACTTCAACGGCAAGATCGCGCGCCGCATGATGCTCGACGAGCGCATGCGCGAGCTGTTCCGCGCCTTCCCGCGCGGCGCCCACCCCATGCAGGTGCTCGCCTCCGGCGTCATCGCCCTCGGCTCGTTCAACCGCGACACGCTCGACGTCCACAACGCCGGCCAGGTCGAGGAGGCCAGCCTCCGCCTGCTCGGCTCGATGCCGACGCTCGCGGCCTACGCCTACAAGTCGTCGATCGGCGCGCCGTTCCTCTACCCGCAGACCAAGCTCGGCTACGTCGAGAACTACCTGCGGCTGTCGTTCGGCACCCCGCAGGAGGAGTACGAGCTCGACCCCGCCGTGGTGCGCGCGTTCGAGACCCTCTTCATCCTGCACGCCGACCACGAGCAGAACGCCTCGACGTCGACGGTGCGCCTCGTCGGTTCGGCAGATGCCAACATCTACGCGTCGATGAGCTCCGGCGTAAACGCGCTGTCAGGCCCGCTGCACGGCGGCGCCAACCAGGCCGTGCTCGAGATGCTGCGCGAGATCTCCCGCGCGGGACTCGACAGCAAGGAGTTCGTGTCGCAGGTCAAGGACAAGAAGTCCGGCGTGAAGCTGATGGGCTTCGGGCACCGCGTCTACAAGAACTACGACCCGCGAGCCAAGATCATCAAGGGCCACGCCGACGAGCTGCTACGCAAGTCCGGCGGCAACAACCAGCTCCTCGAGATGGCGCTCGAGCTGGAGGCCGCCGCGCTCAGCGACGAGTACTTTATCGCCCGCAAGCTGTACCCGAACGTCGACTTCTACACCGGCCTGATCTACGAGGCGATGGGCTTCCCCGCGCAGCACTTCACCGCGCTCTTCGCGCTGGGCCGCCTCCCCGGCTGGATCGCGCAGTGGCGCGAGCAGCACGCAGACCCGAACCGCAAGATCGGCCGCCCGCGCCAGATCTACGTCGGCCCGGCGCCGCGCGACTACGTGCCGGTGGACCAGCGCTGAGTTCCGCTGGTTGATCCGGGCCACGAGGCGATAGCCGCGTGCCCGTGTCGAGACCAATGAACGGGACCTCGTGAACGGCCCCACCCGGTTCGCCGGGTGGGGCCGTTTCGGTTCTGGCCTGAGGCGGCTAGAGTGCCTCGGCGAAGGAGAACCATGCGAAGCCTCTACCGGATCACAACCACCGCCCGTGAGCTCTGGCCCCTTTACCTGGGAATCGTCCTCGGGGCCATCGCGACGGCGGTGACGGCGCTGCTTATGCCGTTCGCCATCGCCCGGGCGACGGACACCGTCGTCGCGATGGTCGCGGGCACCGGAGGATCGATCGCGACCCTCGTGTGGCTGGCCACCGCGCTGCTGGGGCTGAGCCTCGCCAACTCGGCGATCAGCAACCTGACCGGCTACTGGGGCGACGTCATGGCCACGCGGCTGCGCGCCATCTTGTCGCGCCGCTACTTCGAGAAGCTGCTCCGCCTACCGCAGCGGTACTTCGACAACGAGCTGACCGGCACCATCATCTCCAGGCTGAACAGGTCGATCACGTCGATCACCGACTTCCTGAACATGTTTGCCAACAGCTTCTTTCCGACGCTGATCACGCTGGGCGCGGTGCTCGTCATCACGCTGTTCTTCTCGCCGTGGCTCGCGCTGCTGCTCGTCGTCATCTACCCGACCTTCATCTGGCTGACCGCGCTGACGTCGAAGAAGTGGCAGGTGTGGGAGCACCGGAAGAACGAGCACTACGACATCGCGGGCGGACGGTTCGCCGAGGTCGTCGGCCAGATGCGTGTCGTGAAGTCGTTCGTGACCGAGCGCAGCGAGCTGGGGGCGTTCGGCGCGCACTTCGACGACGCCGTCGGCCTGACCGCGCAGCAGTCCGCCTACTGGCACCGGATGGACCTCGCCCGCCGCGCCGTGCTGGATGTCGTCTTCTTCGGCGTGTACCTGCTCGTCTTCCTGCAGACCGCGCGGGGCGACTACACCGTCGGCACCATGGTGATGCTGCTCCAGCTGGTCAACATGGCGAAGGCGCCCGTCACGTCGATGAGCTGGTACCTCGACACCGCGCAGCGCGCCATCGCCGGCAGCCGCGAATACTTCTCCGCGATGGCCCAGCCCGAGGAGCCTCACAACCCGCTCGCGTCCCGGCCTTTCGACGCGGACGTGCGCGCTTCGCGCTTCGGTCCGGCTCAAGGAGCGGGGAGCTCGGATGTGCGCGCTTCGCGCTTCGGTCCGGCTCAAGGAGCGGGGAGCTCGGATGTGCGCGCTTCGCGCTTCGGTCCGGCTCAAGGAGCGGGGAGCTCGGATGTGCGCG
>CAYVWO010000142.1:0-6905 GCA_964455495.1 uncultured Tessaracoccus sp. | reverse complement strand
TGTCCTCGCCGGCGTCCAGGCGCTCCTTGATCTTGGCGTGCGCGATGTCGCGGGCGACGATCACCGGCCCGTTCAGCTGCACGCGGGTCTTCACGGGGTGCTTGCTGAGTTCGGCGAGGACGTCGGCCATGGGCTTGCTCAGGTCGATCCGCACCGCGGCGCCCTTGCCCGTGCCGCTCACGCCGTGCGAGTCGCCGTCGAGCTCCTCGTCGACGATCTCCGGCATGAACCGGGCCGGCTCCGTCTCCAGCGCCTCGATGAACACACCCTCGGGCGTGATCTTGCCGAGGCACTGCCGGTCGGCAGAGCAGCTGACGGCGATCGCGATCGGCAGCGACGCGCCGTGGCGCGGGAGGCGGATGACACGCACGTCGTGGCAGAAGTACTTCCCGCCGAACTGCGCGCCGATCCCGAAGTTGCGCGTCAGCTCCAGCACCTTCTCCTCGAGCTCGACGTCGCGGAACCCGTTGGCCGCCATCGAGCCCTCGGTTGGCAGGGTGTCGAGGTACTTCGCGGACGCGTACTTCGCCGTCTTCAGCGCGAACTCTGCCGACGTGCCGCCGACGACGATCGCCAGGTGGTACGGCGGGCAGGCCGCGGTGCCAAGCGAGCGGATCTTCTCGTCGAGGAACCTCATCATCGAGTCGGGGTTCAGGACGGCCTTCGTCTCCTGGTACAGGTACGACTTGTTCGCCGAGCCGCCGCCCTTGGCCATGAACAGGAACTTGTAGGTGTTCTCGTGGCCCTCGGCGGTGTCGGCGTACAGCTCGATCTGCGCGGGCAGGTTGGACCCGGTGTTGCGCTCGTCCCACATCGTGATCGGCGCGTTCTGCGAGTAGCGCAGGTTCAGCTTCGTGTATGCGTTGAAGACGCCCATGCTGAGCGGCCGCTCGTCGACGCCCTCGCTCAGCACGCGCTGCCCGCGCTTGCCCATGACGATCGCCGTGCCCGTGTCCTGGCACATCGGCAGGATGCCGCCCGCGGCGATGTTCGCGTTCTTGAGCAGATCGAGCGCGACGAACTTGTCGTTGGCCGATGCCTCCTCGTCGTCGAGGATGTTGCGGAGCTGCTGCAGGTGCGCGGGCCGCAGGTAGTGCGCGATGTCGTGCATCGCCGTCTCGGCCAGGAGCTCCAGGGCCGACGGCGCGACCTTCAGGAACGACGCCCCGTCCGGGCCCTCCACGACCTCCACGCCCTCGGTGGTCAGCAGCCGATACGGCGTGGTGTCCTCGCCGATGGGCAGCATGTCAACGTAACGGAACTCCGGCATTGGTCCTCCTCGAGGGTCGCATCTGAGGCGAGTCTTTCAGACGGCGTTCCTTCGCCTTCAGCCGGGGCGGTGGAATAGGCTCTGGCCATGGCGAGAGCCATCGCACGGAACCCCTGGGAGGCGGAGCCATGAGCGACGACGGACTGAGCGAGCGGCAGCGCGCCGCCAAGACGCGCCACGAGCTGAGCCAGCAGGCGCTGCAGCTGGAGGCGGAACGGGCGAGGGTGCTGATCGACCAGTTCCTGATCGACGTCGCGGCCGCGGGCATCCCGTCGCGGCCGTTGAAGGCGACGACGCTGGACGGCCACGTGGTCAAGACCGACAAGGTCGGCTGGTACCTGCGCACGAACAAGTCCCTGGGCCTCGACGAGCAAGGCAACTACTACGTGCTGACCGTCCCCGGCGGGTTCATGGAGCGGCTGCGCGGCGTGAAGCTGGTGCCGTCGCTGGCCCCGATGACCATCGGCAAGGGCGGCCGCGACGGCGAGACCGGCGACCTGAAGGAGTTCCTCGCCTGGGTCCTCGACGGCACGATCCCCCAGGCCTAGCCACAGTCCCCTCACCACCATTCTCACTGCGTCGGAAGGTAGCGACTAACCCGTCGTCACATCCGCGTTCACGTCGCCGGCGTCGTAGCTGGCGGTCAGGCGCTGATATGTCTTCGTGAAGAATGCGGCGCCGGTGACGATCATGCCGACGATGCTGACCAGGACGAAGACCAGCGCGATGCCGCGGCCCTCGCCGGTTCCGAGCAGCCAGCTGAGCGCCGCCTGGCCGCGGTCGGACTCGGCGTAGGGGATCAGCCAGAACTGCGCCACGGGGCCGATGATGAACGCGCTGAACGGTGCCGCCGACGTCTCGATGGCCTGCGCGAAGCCGAAGACGCGACCCTGTTTGGCCAGCGGCACGACGCGCTGCAGCATGGTCTGCTCGGCGGCCTCGATGAACGGGATCAGCACCATGTAGAGGAAGCATCCGGCCACCAGCAGCCAGACGGAGTCGCGGATGGTGAACAGCGCCGCGACGACCCACATGGCCATGCACGCCCACAGCAGCGTGCGCAGCGGGCGGGACCCGAGGCCGGTCTTCGCGATGATGGCGCCGCCGACGATGAAGCCGATGCTGGCGATGCCGAACAGGACGCCCCACACCTCCACCGAGACCAGCTCGAGGCCGTAGGCGTCGAGCAGGCCCATGAACACGCCGCCGAGGAGGTTGTTCAGCGTCGAGAACAGGATGAGGCCGAAGAGGCCGGGCACGGCGACGACGGCGACCCAGGCGACCTTGAAGTCGACGGGGCTCGGCACGCCCTCCGCGTGCACGATGGTGGGCTCGGGGATGCGGATCAGGAACAGGTGGACGAGTGAGACGGCGACGACCGCGATGGCGATCCCGAGCGTCCAGCCGATGCCCAACCGGCCGATGGCAAGGCCGGAGAGCACGCTGACCACCAGCATCGTCGCCCCGTTGACCGCGCCGACGACGCCGTTGGCGTTGGCGCGGCGGTCCGGCTCGACGAGGATCGTGACGCACGTCGACAGCGCGAGCCCGCGGATCATCGCGAGCAGCGAGCCGAAGAGGATGAGGCCCGCGAACAGCCAGAACCAGGGTCGGCCGATGTCGACGAGCACGGCCTCGGGCGTCAGGACGAAGACGACCCCGGCGAGGAGGTAGGCGGCGACGGTTCCGAGGGCGGAGACGGCCATCATGGTGTGCTTGCGGTGCCGGTCGATCAGCGCGCCGAACGGCACCCCGAGGACGGCGAGCAGCAGCATGTAGGCGCCGCCCATGAACGAGGTGACCAGAACGGAGCGGGTCTCGAGGTAGGCCCAGAACGTGATGCCGAACCAGATGAACGCGGTGCCGAGCATCGCCGCCGCGGTGTTGCCGAGGACGTGCACGAAGGCGCGGGAGCGGGTGCGTTGGTCGGAAATCACGGGGCACGGTAACACGCCGACGGCCGGGTTGGATACGGCGTCGGCCTCCACCTCGCGACGTTGTCAATAGCACTTTTGGGTAGGTCGCGTCGGGGTGCGTTGCAGCGGCGTTAAGGGATGTGGACGCGGCGAGGGGTGGCGAAGGGCGGCGGATACCATCGGGCGCATGGCCGAGTTCTCGCTGACGCGCACCGCGCACCCCACGTCCGACGCCGCCCGCCAGGCGGCGCTTGCCGACCCCGGCTTCGGCCGCTACTACGTCGACCACATGGTGGTCGTCGACTACGTGGAGGGCGACGGCTGGCAGGACCCGCGGATCATCCCGATGGGCGATTGGTCGCTGCACCCCGCGGCCGCCGTGCTGCACTACGGCCAGGAGATCTTCGAGGGCATGAAGGCGTACCGTCGCGCCGACGACTCGGTCTGGCTGTTCCGCCCGGACCGCAACGCGTCCCGCTTCGTCACCTCCGCCCAGCGGATGGGCATGGCGGTCCTTCCCGAGGAGCTGTTCCTCGAGTCGGTGCGCCGGCTCGTCGAGCTTGAGCGCGCGTGGGTGCCGTCGGGCGAGGGCGAGCAGAGCCTCTACCTGCGCCCGTTCATGGTCGCCTCGGAGCCGTATCTCGGGGTCCGCGAGGCCGACAACTACCGCTTCGCCGTGATCGCCACGCCCGCCGGGCCGTACTACTCGGAGCCGATGAAGCTGTGGATCACGCCCAACTACACGCGCGCGGCCCCCGGCGGCACGGGCACCGCCAAGTGCGGCGGCAACTACGCCGCCAGCCTCGTCGCCACCAAGGAGGCATACGAGAACGGCTGCGGGCAGGTGCTGTGGACCGACGGCGCGGAGCACACCTGGGTTGAGGAGTGCGGCACGATGAACATCATGTTCGTCACCGCCGACGGCGAGCTGATCACCCCGGCTCTCGGCACGATCCTCGCCGGCGTGACGCGCGAGTCCATCCTCAAGCTCGCGCCCGAGCACGGCCTCACCCCGGTCGAGCGCCCGATCTCGGTGGACGAGGTCCTGGACGGCATCGCGTCCGGCGCCATCACGGAGGTGCTCGCGTGCGGCACCGCCGCCGTCGTCACCCCCATCACGGGGTTCAACTCGCCGGCCCGTGGCCCCCAGGTCGTCGGCGACGGCGTCCCCGGCCCGAAGACGCAGGAGATCCGCCAGCACCTGGTCGACATCCAGTTCGGCCGCGCCGAGGACCCGTTCGGCTGGACCGTTCGCGTCTGCTGATGAACAAGAAGGCCATCGTCACCGGACACACCCGCGGGCTGGGCGCCGCGCTGGCCGCGCGGTTGGAGGCCGACGGGTGGGACGTGCTCGGCGTCGCGCGCTCCGGGGGCGAGCGCGTCGACCTCGGCGACCCCGCCGCGGTGATGGCGTGGGTCGACGGCGGGACGCTGCGGGCGCACCTCGCCGACGCCGACGAGATCCTGCTGGTCAACAACGCGGGCGTCCTCGGGCCCGCCGACGTCGCGGGCGCGCAGGACCCCGCCGCCGCGGTGCTGGCCGTCAACGTGAACGTCGCCGCGCCGATCCTGCTCACCAACGCCGTCCTCCGCGACCGTCCGGCGGGCGTGCCCACGCGGATCGCGCACATCTCCAGCGGCGCGGGGCGTCGCCCGCTCCCGGGGTGGAGCGTCTACTGCGCCACGAAGGCCGCCGTCGATCACCACGCCGTCACGGTGTCCTCCGAGGGGCACGACGGCGTGCGGATCGTCGCCATCCGGCCGGGCGTCGTCGACACCGACATGCAGGGCGACATCCGCGCCTCGCAGGGCTTCCCGCTGCGCGCCGACTTCGTGGCGATGAAGCAGCAGGGGCGGCTGACCTCTGCCGACGACGCGGCCCGCGCCGTCCTCGCGATCGTCGACGCCGAGGACTTCGGCGCGGAGCCCCTCGCCTCGGTCTAGCGACCGGGCCTCCAGCCGTTGGGCCCGCGGGCCTGCGGATAGGCTTGCCCGATGGACGTCGTCGACTTGGACGAGCTCGCCGCCGAGCAGGCGGTGACGCCCGCCGCGCGGCCCCGCCTCGTCTGGCCCAGGCCGCGGCTGCCGCGGAGCCGGCGGCTGTGGGGCGTCGTCGTCGGCGTGCTCGCGCTGGCGCTGCTGACCGGCTGGGCGGTCGGCGCCTCGCGCTCGCCGCTGTCGGCCCAGGTGCTCGGCATGCGCAACGGGCCCGAGATCGGGTGGACGCTGTCGGGCGGGGTCTTCTCGCTCGCCGTCGTCGAGGGCGACCGCGTCGTCTCGTCCGACGGGGCGACCGTCCGCGCGCGGCGGGGGAGCGACGGCGCGGAGCTGTGGGCCGTCGCCGGGACGGAGCTCGGCTTCTACGGCACCGTGAGCGTGCGCGACCTCCCAGGCACGCCGTGGCTCTTCGCGGGCACCGACGGTTACAGCTGGCCGGAGGGGAGGCCCGTGGTTCTCCTGGATCGCGACACTGGGCGCGTCGCCCACACCATGGAGCTGTCGTCGCCGGAGTTCGGCGTCGACGAAGCCGCCTCCTTCGGCTTACCGACGCTGTTCTCCAGCACAGACGGCGCGCTGCTCTTCGCGCTGCCGACGAACGACGGGCGCGTGAGCCTCGCGAGGCTGAACGCGCCGCGCGGCGACGCGGCGCCGAGCGTCGACGACGTCGCCTGGCGGACCGAGCTGGACGTGTCCGCCGACGCGTTTCCCTGGTGGTGGCCCGCCGCCGAGTCCCGGGCGGGGTACCTGCTCATCGGGATGCGGTTTCCGGGGGAATGGCCGGACCAGTTCCTGACCGCGGTGCGCGAGTCCGACGGCGCTCCCGCCCCTTGGGACGGCTCCGACTACGGAGGGTTCAACGTCTTCGGCGACGTGGCGCTCGTGCCGGAGGATGGCGGCGCCGTCGCATACGACCTCCGCTCCGGAGCCGAGCTCTGGAGCCGGCCCGGGCTGACCCCGCTCTACACCTTCGACGGCGTGCTCGCGGAGCGCGCCGGTGGGCGGCTTACGCTTCTGTCCCCGCGCTCGGGGAGGGAGCTGTGGTCGGTGCCGACCGACGACGACCACTGGAGCCTTGTCCGGTCGGGCGACAACATCGTCGTCTCTCGTGCACTGGGCGGAACCTGGTCGGAGGACCCGGACGGCACGTCGGGAGTCGTCGCCGCCTACCGGCTGGCGACGGGGCGGCAGCTGTGGCGCGTCGATCTCGGTGCCGCGGTCGTCGACCTGGCGCGCGGCGAGGGCCAGCTCGTGGTCACGACCTCGCGGACGGAGACGCTGCAAGGCGAGGGCGACATGAACGTTCTGCTCACGGCCTCGAGCGCGCTCACCGGCCTCGACCCGGCGACCGGCCGGGTGCGCTGGGCGCAGGAGCCCCGGGAGAACAGCTGGCAGCAGCGGTTCGGGACGCGAATGTTCCAGGACGTCGACGGCGACGCCGCCGTCCTCAGGTGAACCCGACGCGAAGAGGGGGCGGGCGCCTCGCGTCCGTCCCCTCTCCGTCGAGTCCGTCCGAACCTACGCGGCGGCGATCGCCTCGAGCGCGGACTGCCAGCGCGCGGCGAGCGCGTCGACGTCGGCGTCCTCTGGCAGGTGCTCGTGCGAGAGGTTGAGGTTGGTGGTCGTGGCGTCGCCGCTCAGCTGAAGATCCACCACCGTGCGGGGAGCGTCCTCCTCCGCGTGCCACGAGAAGCGGATCTGCTCCTTGGGATGGAAGCTGC
>CAYVWO010000141.1:1183-6918 GCA_964455495.1 uncultured Tessaracoccus sp. | reverse complement strand
ATGTCTCGGGCCGTCGCGATCGCACCAATCGCCCGAGAGGTCTCCCCGCCAAAGGTCACCGCCTCCAGCGCACCCCAGTCGGTCAACTCCGGATCCCGGTAGTACATGTCCCGAGCCGACTCATACGCCTCCCAACCCGCACGAACATCCCCCATCTCCCCAGACTCCGACAAAGGAGCCGGCGGGAACGACTCCACCACCGTCGGCGACGGAGACGGAGACGGAACAAGACTCGGCGACAGCGTCGGGGAAGGGCCAGCCGTAGACGGGGACGGAGGCAGCGGGCCCGGCGCCTGAGGAGAACACCCCACGAGAAAAACGAGAAACACCAACCAACAGACCACACGCATGGGCCCTTGCCCCTTCCGTCCCCCCGAACGAATGTCGCCATTCAACCAAACCCGACACCCGAAATCGAGACCCGAAAGTAGACCTGTGGATAACCCGCGCCCGTCGGGGTCGGTCGCGACCAAAGACGCGGGTCAGGCTGGGGCGACGGGCCACTAGGGTGTCGGCATGGCAGTCCTCCTCTTGGCCCTCCTCGACGGCACGCTCGTCGACCCCGCCCAACCCATCGTGCGGGCCGACGACCAGGGCGTGGTGCGCGGCGACGGCGTGTTCGACGCCCTGCTCGCGGTCGGCGGCCAGGCCCGGGACCTCGACGCGCACCTTGAGCGGCTCGCGCAGTCGGCGCGCATGCTCGACCTCCCCGCCCCCGACGAGGCCGGCTACCGCCGCGCCGTCGACGCCGTACTCGCGGCCTGGGAATGGGCCGAGCACCCCGAGGCCGTGCTCCGGATGATTCTCACGCGCGGCCCAGAGGGGACCGACGACGAGCCGAACGGCTGGGTGATGGCGGCCCCGCTGGACGCCGCGTCGCGCAGGCAGCGGAGCGAGGGCGTGCGCGTCCTCCTGCTCGACCGCGGGTTCGAGGGCGGCGAGATCGCCGACCTCCCCTGGCTGCTGCCCGGCGCGAAGTCGCTGTCCTACGGCATCAACATGGCGGCAAAGCGGTACGCCGTCGCCAACGGCGCCGACGACGTCATCTTCCGCGCCCCGTCCGGGAAGCTGCTGGAGGGGCCGACGTCCAGCCTTGTCCTCGACCTCGACGGCGTGCTCGCCACTCCCCCGCTGGACGGGATCCTTCGTTCGATCACCATCGAAGAACTCGTGAGCGGCGCCCCGGCCGCCGGGCTCGAGGTGCGGATCCAGGAGCTGCACCAGGACGACCTCGGCCGCTGCCGCGGCGCCTGGCTGCTTTCCAGCGGCCGCATCCTCGCGCGCGTCACCCACGTCGACGGGCAGGAGCTGCCGTCCTCCCCGCTGGACGTTCGCCTGAGCCGCCTGCTCGGGGTGCCCGGGCTCTGATGCTCGTTCCGCCGGACATCGCCTGGGACGCGCTCCCCACGGAGGGGCGCGCGCTGCTCGACCGCGTCGCCGCCCGCGCCCGAGAACTGCTGGACGGGACCCTCACCACCGTGCGCGACGGCGAGGCCGTGACGCTCCGGATCACCGAGGTCGAGGCCTACGGCGGCGGCTTCGACCCCGCGTCCCACGCGTACCGCGGCCCCTCGGCCCGCAACGCCGCCATGTTCGGCCCGCCGCTGCACGCCTACGTGTACCGCCACATGGGGCTGCACACGTGCATGAACGTCGTCGTCGGGGTCGACGCCATGCCCACGGGCGTGCTGATCCGCGCCGGAGAGGTGATCGACGGCGCGGAGACGGCCAAGGCCCGCCGCGCCGCGAAGGGCGTCACCCGCAGCGACCTCGACCTCGCCTCCGGCCCCGCCCGGCTCACCGTCGCGCTGGCGATCACCATCGCCGACTTCGGCGCCCCGCTCGACGGCTCCGCCGGGCTTCTCCTGGAGCCGCGGCGGAGCGCCGAGCCGACGATCGCCGTCGGTCCCCGGGTCGGGGTCGGCAAGGCCAAGGACTTCCCGCTGCGCTTCTGGGTCGCGGGCGACAAGACGGTGTCGAAGCCGAACTGAGCCGACCGCGGTAGGCGCTTGTAAGCTGGGCTTCGCCGCAACCCGGCTCATTGTTTCAAGGAGCATCGACGCACCATGACAATCCTCGACGAGCGACGTCGCTCGCTACTGACCGAAGCCGCCGCCGACCTCGACACCGCGCCGATCGACCCGGCCGAGTTGATCGACCTCTACCACCGCCACGTCCTGACCGAGGATCTGGCCACCCGGCACCCCGACGACATGAGGGGCGGCGTCCTCAGCCACCTTGCCCTCGCCCGCACCCGGCAGCCCGGCGAGATCCTCGTCGCGGGCTTCACGCCCAGCGTCGAGACCCACGGCTGGGCCACCGGCAACACCGTGCTTCAGGTGGTCACCGACGACGGCGCGTTCATCGTCGACTCCGTCACCGCCGAGCTCGACCGGCAGGGGCACGAGGTGAAGTTCCTCATCCACCCGCCGCGCGGCGTCGCGCGCGACGCCGAGGGAACGCTCGTCGGCCTCGGCGGCGGGCGCGCCGAGTCGTGGCTGCACGTCGAGGTGACGCGGATCGTCGGGCAGGACGCCCTCGATGGCCTCGTGGCGCGGCTGCGCGAGGTACTGACCGAGGTCGCCACCGCCGTCGCGGACTGGGAGCCGATGCTGGCGCGGGCCGCCGAGATCTCGGCCTCGCTGGCCGCCGGCCCCGAGTCGGTCCCCGTCGAGGAGCGGCGGCAGCTGCAGGGCCTGCTCGACTGGCTGGTCGACGACCACTTCGTCTTCCTCGGCTACCGCCGCTACCGCTACTCCGACGACGACGGCATCCTCGAGCAGGTGCCCGGCAGCGGGCTGGGTCTCATGCGTGGCGGCTCCGGCACGTCGCGCCGCGCGCTGCGCGGCACCGTCGGCGAGAAGGCTGCCGAGCGCCAGCTGCTGATCATCACCAAGGCCAACTCGCGCTCCACCGTGCACCGCTCGGCCTACCTCGACTACATCGGCATCAAGACCGTCGACGCCGACGGCGTCGTCGACGGCGAGCACCGCTTCATCGGGCTGTTCACCTCGAACGCGTACCACGGCTCCGTGCGCGCCATCCCCTTCCTCGCAGGCAAGGTCGACGAGGTGCTAGCCGCCAGCGGGTTCGCGCCGGACAGCCACTCCGGCAAGCGGCTCCTGAGCGTGCTCGAGACCTACCCGCGCGACGAGCTGTTCCAAGGCGACGTCGACTACCTCACCGACGTGGCGACGCGGATCGTGTCGTCGCGGTACCAGCGCCAGACCCAGCTCTTCGCGCGGCCCGACGTCTACGGCCGGTTCACGTCCTGCCTCGTGCTGCTGCCGCGCGACAGGTACAACACCGACGTCCGGCTCCGCATCCAGGAGATCCTGATGACCTCCTTCCACGGCACCGGCGTCGAGTACACCACCCGGGTCGACGACTCGGCGACGGCGATGGTGCACTACGTCATCCGCCGCGAGGCCAACGGCGCACCGCCCGCGGCCGACCTCGAGGACCTGCAGGACTGGCTGCGCCGCGCGGTTCAGACCTGGGACAGCGGCTGGCAGGCCGCCATGGTCGCCGAGTTCGGCGAGATCGAGGCCGCGCGGCTGGTGGCCCGCTGGGGCGGCGGCCTGGACGACGCCTACAAGGCGATGCACCAGCCCAGGGTGGCCGCGGTCGACGTGCGCCACCTCGACGAGCTCGTCGACGGCGTCCGCGCCAGCCTGCACCAGGAGATGTCGGCCCACCCGGGCGAGCGGCGCCTCCGCCTGTACTGCGACCGCGCGCTGCGGCTGACCGAGGTGCTCCCGCTGCTGCTGGACTTCGGCCTCGCCGTGACCGACGAGCGGACCCACCGCGTCGTCGCCCGAGACGGTGCCGTGCGCCACATCCTCGACTTCGGGGTGTCCGCCCGGGACGAGTCCTGGTGGGCCCCCGGCGACGACGAGGAGTCGGGCTTCCTTGCCGCGTTCCTCGCTGTGTGGGAGCGGCGGGCAGAGAGCGACCGGTTCAACCAGCTCATCGGGTCGGTCCGGCTGACCTGGCGGCAGGTCGTCGTCCTGCGCATGGTCGCGGCCTACCTCCGCCAAACCATGCACTACTCGACCGGCTACCTCGAGTCGGCGTTGGTGGAGAACCCGGAGATCGCACGCCAGCTCGTAGACGTGTTCGAGGCCCGATTCCTGCCAGGAGACCTTGAGGACCGCGACGCGCGGGAGCAGGCCGCGGCCGACGCCGTCCTCGCCAGCGTCGCCGACGTGCCAAGCCTCGACCACGACCGGATGATCCGCGCGTTCCTCGCCGTCATCCGCGCCGGGGAACGCACCAACTTCTACCGGCCCGAGGCCGGCGGCGCCGTCGCCCTCAAGCTCGACCCGCAGCGCGTGCCGCACCTGCCGGCGCCCCGCCCGCTGATCGAGACCTGGGTGTACAGCACCCGGCTCGAGGGCGTTCACCTGCGCTTCGGCAAGGTGGCGCGCGGCGGCCTGCGCTGGTCGGACCGGCGCGACGACTTCCGCACCGAGGTCCTCGGCCTCGTGAAGGCGCAGATGGTCAAGAACGCCGTCATCGTCCCGACGGGCGCCAAGGGCGGCTTCTACCCGAAGGGCCTTCCCGACCCGCAGCGCGACCGCGCCGCCTGGCTGGCCCACGGCCGCGACGCCTACCGGGAGTTCGTCGGCGCGCTGCTCAGCGTCGCCGACAACCGGGTGCGGGGCCGCGCCGTCGGCCCCGACGGCGTCGTGCGCCACGACGGCGACGACACCTACCTGGTGGTGGCCGCCGACAAGGGCACCGCGGCGTTCTCGGACCTCGCCAACGAGGTCTCCGCCGAGCACGGCTTCTGGCTCGGCGACGCGTTCGCCTCGGGAGGCTCGGCCGGCTACGACCACAAGGGCATGGGCATCACCGCCCGCGGTGCCTGGGCGTCCGTCACGCGGCACTTCCTCGAGCTTGGCATCGACCCGCAGGCCACCGAGATCACCGTCGTCGGCGTCGGCGACATGAGCGGAGACGTGTTCGGCAACGGCATGCTGCTGAGCGAGCACATCCGCCTCGTGGCCGCGTTCGACCACCGGCACATCTTCGTCGATCCGACGCCGGACGCGGCGGCGAGCTTCGCGGAGCGCGCGCGCATGTTCGCCCTGCCCTACTCGTCGTGGGCGGACTACGACGCCGCGCTGATCAGCGCGGGGGGCGGCGTGTTCCCACGCTCGGCCAAGGCGATCGCCGTCACGCCCGAGATGCGCGCCGCGCTCGGCCTCGGCGATGCCGAGCACCTGACCCCCACCGAGCTCATCAAGGCCATCCTGAAGGCCCCCGTCGACCTCTTCTGGAACGGCGGCATCGGCACCTATGTCAAGGCCTCGACCGAGCAGCACGGCGACGTCGGCGACCGCGCCAACGACGCCGTCCGGGTCGACGGCGCGGAGCTGCGCTGCCGGGTCGTCGGCGAGGGCGGCAACCTCGGCGCCAGCCAGCTTGGCAGGATCGAGGCGGCCCAGCGCGGCATCGGGATCAACACCGACGCCATCGACAACTCCGGCGGCGTCGACTCCTCCGACCACGAGGTCAACATCAAGATCCTGCTCGGCAGCCTCGTGGCCGACGGCCGGATGACGGGGCGCCAGCGCGACGAGCTGCTGCGGTCGATGACCGACGAGGTGGCCGCCAGCGTGCTGCGCACGAACTACGAGCAGAACGTGCTGCTCAGCAACGCCCGCCACCTGGGCGGCGCGATGCTCGGCTCGCACGAGCGGCTGATGTCGTGGCTCGAGGAGCACCGC
>CAYVWO010000141.1:0-1173 GCA_964455495.1 uncultured Tessaracoccus sp. | reverse complement strand
GCCGCCGCCCTCCTACGGCTACGAGGGAGATGTCGTCGGCGGCGCGATGGTGGGCACGGACGAGCGGCTGATGGCGTGGCTCGAGCAGCACCGCGGACTGGACCGCGCGCTAGAGGCGCTGCCCAGCACCGCCGAGATGGACCGCAGGGCCAAGGACGGGCGCGGCCTCACCTCGCCGGAGTTCTCCGTGCTCGTGGCCTACGCGAAGATGGCGCTGAAGGACGCGCTGCTCGCCTCGTCCGTGCCCGACGACCCGTGGCTCGAGGCCGAGCTCGCCGCCTACTTCCCCGCACCGCTGCGCGGCTTCGCCGAGGCCCTGCGGAACCATCCCCTGCGCCGGGAGATCGTCGCGAACCGGGTCGCGAACTCCGTCGTCAACCGCGGCGGCATCACGTTCGCGCACCGGGCGTTGGAGGAGTCGGGCGCGGGCCTCGCCGAGGTTGCGAAGGCCTTCGTGATCGCGCGCGAGGTGTTCGATCTCAGCGGCTTCGTCGCCGCCGTCGAGCTGCTCGACGGGAAGGCGCCGACGGCGCTGCAGTGCCGGCTCTACGTCGAGTTCCGCCGCCTCCTGGACCGCACCGTGCGCTACCTTCTCGCGCGCCGCCCTCAGACGGCGGGCATCGGCGCCGAGATCGACAACTACCGAGACGACGTTCGGCGCCTGTCCGGGACGATCTCCGGCCTCTACGACGAGGCGGGGCGCGCCCGCTTCGACCGGCGCGCGGAGGACTTCGCCGCCGCCGGGCCGGAGCTGAGCTCCCGGGTCGCCGGGCTGCTCGACGGTGTGGCCTTCCTCGGCGTCGTGGACCTCGCTCACCACACCGGCGACGACCCGGGGCTCGTCGCGCGCGGTTACCTGCACCTCGCCGACGTCATCGGCCTCGACGGCCTGCTCGACATGCTGGCGCGGCTGTCGAGCGAGGGCCGCTGGGACGCCGTCGCCAAATCGGCCCTCCGCCAGGACGTCTACCGGCTCGCGCTGGCCCTCACCGCGGACGCCCTCGCCCTGAGCGAGGACGACGACGCGGCCGAGCGGGTCCGCCTGTGGGCCGCGCGCCACACCTCCGCACTGGCCGGCCTGCGGGCCACCTTCGGCGACCTCCAGGGCGAGTCCGCCGGGCTCGGCCAGATGTGGGTACTGGTCCGCGACCTCGGCCTCCTGACCGGGTCGCC
>CAYVWO010000140.1:0-6925 GCA_964455495.1 uncultured Tessaracoccus sp. | reverse complement strand
ACGGTCCCGCAATCGTTCGACGGTCGCGATCCTCTCGTGAACCAGTTCCTTGAGCTCGGGGTTGATCGTGCAGTGCCGACCGGTGACGACGATGTCCATCAGTTCCTCCGTCTGTCGTGGGACCTATTGGCCCAAGGGCCACCCACGGGCGATTCCCGCGGGTGAATGGTGCAACGCCGCAGGTGACCCGAGAAATCTCGGAACCTGCGGCGTCTCCATGCGCTAACGCTACTCCCCAACGAAAGGGCCTGTCAGCCCTTCCATGAAGTGGTCAAGGGAAGCGGTCCTGGTGCCTGTCCGCACGAGCGATCACGGCGACGCCGGCCACGGGGACGCCCGCCTCCGCCAGTGCCCTCAGCGCCTCGGCGACCGTCGCCCCGGTGGTGTAGACGTCGTCGACGAGCACCACCGGGCCTGCCCAGGCCGAAGCTGGCGGGCGCGCCGTCATGGAGCCCGCGAGGTTCGCCGCGCGCTCCGCGCGACCCAAGCCGCGCTGGTCGGCGCCCGTGGGCGCGCGCGAAAGCGCCGACAGGCAACCCAGCCCGGCCCGCCTCGACGCGACGGCGCAAAGGCGCCCGACGTGATCGAGTCCCCTCCTGCGCACCGCGCTCCGCAGCGACGGCACGGGCACGAGCACCGCCGACGGCGGGGGCGCCACCTCCAAGACCGCGCGGGCGAGCAGCTCCCCCAGCAGCCCATCGAGATGGAGCGCGCCGTCGTCCTTGAAGCGCGGGATGATCCTGGCGAGGAGCGGGCGATAGTCGCACGCCGCGACGACCCGAACCGACCCGTGGGCGACGACGATCGGCGGCCCGCGCAGCGCCGCCCGGCAGCCGCCGCACACACCCCATCCGGGGCGGTCGCAGCCGGGGCAGGCCGAGCCCAGCAGGAGGTCGGCCGCGGCGTCGAGGAGAGGTCTCATGCCGGTGTTATGGCAAACCCGCGCCCGCGATCACCGCTTGTCAACAGGAGGGTCTCGCCGCCTCGTCAAGAGCCGAAGCCGATCGCGCTGACCTCGTCGATGATGCGGGTCCACCGCGTGCGCGCCTCGTATCGCCACACGGTGCCCGCCTCGTTGCGGATGGCGACCGAACCGCCGCCGAGACGGGCCATGGCGGTGATCTCCACGACATCGGCGGCCACCGGCCCGATGTCCTCGACCAGGGAGCCGTCAGCCTGGGCCAGGAACACGGAGCGGCCCGACGAGGTTGACCCGACGAACGCGAGCGCCGTCTCCGACTGCCAGGCGACCCCGGTCACGTCGCTGATCTCGGTTCCGCGCGGGCTCACCATGCTGAGCCGCGCCCACCCGGCGGTGTCGGTGCCGCTGGGGAGAAGCGCCAGGACCCCGAGGTCCCGCGTCCCCTGCCTATTGACCACCACTGCGACGCGCGCCCTGGTCGGCGAAACCGCGAACGCCTCGACGGCCGCCCCCTCTGGCAGCGTGAGCCGGACCTCGACGACGTCCGACGCGCGGTCGAGAGCCAGCAGCCGGGTGACGCCCTCCTCGTCGTCGCCGAGCAGCCACAGGGAACCAAGGACGAACTGCGGGGCGCGCAGGTTCGTGTAGCCGGGTCGGATCGGGGTGACCTGGCCACCGAGCTGCCCGAGGCTCAGTTCCTCGCGGGCCGAGTCGATGTAGGCGACGGTGACCCCGTCGAGGGAGACCGCGGCGTCGGCGCTGCCGTCCGAGCGCGGGAGCAGCGGGACGAAGCGCGAGTCCTCGCCCAGCCGCCCGGGAACGCCGTCGCTGACGCCGTACAGGTTCGGCGTCGCGCCCCGGGAGAGCACCTGATAGCCCTGCTGGCCGGCGAACTCCAGGACGCCGGCCGCGTTTGCGCCGGGCAGGGCGAACGTCGCCCGGTCCTGCGTGATGATGAGTCCGGTCAACCGGGGGATCGCCGTGAGCGACCATAGAAGCTGCGCGCCGAGGCCGCGGCGCGCCTCGACCGTCATGTCCTGATCGAGCCCCTCGAGGTCGACGGTGACGACGCCGCTCGCGTCGATGGTCGCGCCGTTCTCGCCCAGCCTCACCCCGGCGGGGATGGCGTTGGTGACCGTGCGCGCGATCTGCTCCGACGGCCCATCAAGCAGCGCCTCGACGACGCGGGAAGGCAGGAGCAGCGCCTCCGGAACGTGGGTGAGGTCCGGCACGACATGGCTCCCCGCGCGGCTCATGAAGTACAGCGGCACGCGCGAGTAGTACCGCTCGAAAATGAAGCGCGACAGCACGAGCCCATCCGGTGGCGTGCCGATCCGCCACTCCCCCTGCTCCCGGACCAGGCCGAAGTCATAGGTGAACGGGGCGTACGTGGAGGTCAGGCGCCCGGTCGCGTCCAGCTCGCCGAGGAGCTCGCCGTCGATCCTCGCCATCCCGTCGAGGTCCGTCGTCAACGTCGTCTGGACCACCTGCGCGGTGGTCGGATGCCACCATCCCGCCGCGCCGGGGGTCAGATACTGCCGGGCGACCGCGTAGTCGTCACCCGGATCGGCCATCGCCTGCAGGAAACCCTCGACGAGGCGGTTGGGCGTGACCCCCTCCGCGGGCGGCTCCAGCGCGAGGTCGATCCCTCGCGGCTGCGCCGAGAGCGGCACCTCCTCGACGGGGCCCGAGGTCGGGATGCTGGCGCACGCCGACACCAGCGCCAGCGCCGCGCCCACGACGAGAGCCACGCACCTCCTCATGAGCGGCCTCCTCGCGCGGGAACGTCGTCGATGGGAATCACGGGAAGCGGTGACCCGGTCAGCTCGTGCGCGGGGTCGCGCGGCAGGGTCAGCCGGAACTGCGCGCCGCGGCCCGGGCGCCCCCAGGCCGTCAGCCAGCCGCTGTGCAGCCGCGCGTCCTCCATGGAGATCGCCAGCCCCAAGCCGGAGCCGCCGACGACGCGGGTTCGGCTGGGGTCGGCGCGCCAGAACCGGTCGAACACCCGGGCGGCGTCCTCGGCCTCGAAGCCGATCCCGTGATCGCGCACGGTCACGGCCACCGCGACGTCGTCGGCCGCCACCGTGACCTGGACGGGCTTGCCCTCTGCGTGCTCGAGGGCGTTGGTGATCAGGTTGCGGATCAGGCGCCGGATGCGGCGCGAGTCGACCGAGGCGGTCGTGTCGTCCGAGGCGCATTCGACGGCTATCTCGACGCCGAGCTTCTGCGCCATGCCCGCGTTCGCGCCGACCTCGGCCTTGACGAGCGACGAGACGTCGATCTCGTCGAGCGAAAGGACCGCGGCGCCGGCGTCGAACCGGGAGATCTCGAGCAGGTCGGCGAGCATTGTGTTGAAGCGGTCGATCTCCAGGCTCATCAGCTCCGCCGAGCGGCTCTCGGTCGGACCCATCTCGTCGCGCGAGTCGTAGAGCACGTCGGCGGCCATCTTGATCGTCGTCATCGGCGTGCGCAGCTCGTGCGAGACGTCGCTGACGAACCGCTGCTGCAGGGTGGAAAGCGTCTCCAACTCGCGGATGCGCTGCTGCAACTGCGCCGCCATCCGGTTCATCGAGCGCGCGAGCGAGGCGAGGTCGTCGGTGCCGCGCACCTGCATGCGCTCGTCAAGCTGCCCCGAGGCGAGCTTCAGCGCCGTCATGCTCGCGCGGCGGACCGGCCGCACCACCTGGGACGTGACCAGGTAGGCGACGAGGGTCAGCGCGAGGACCAGCACGCCGCCGGTCCCGAGGACGGCGCCGCGCAGCGACTGCAGCGTCGCCAACTCCGTGGTCATCGGGAAGATGTAGTAGACGGGGAATCTCTCGCCGGAGGAGCCGATGAGAGAGGCGCCGATCGCCCAGCCGGGCTCCGGGGCCGCCGCGGGATCGGTGAAGAGAACCTCCGTCGGCGTGACGTACATGCCGCCTGAGGCCTCGACCTGTTCCCGCAGCGCCTCCGGCACCGATTCGGCCCGGATTCCGGTCGACACGAAGCTCGAGGACGGTCCCTGGATGACCACGCGGTACTGCGCTGCCTGCGCGTCGGCGAGGTCGGCGAGCCGGTTCAGCGCCTCGTGCGCCGAGGCTCCGCGCGAGTCCGGGGTGCGGAGCTGGTCCTGCATAAACGCGTACACGCCTCCGGCCTCCAGGAGCGACGACTCGCGCTTGGCCTCGACGATGCCCGCGGTCGCCTGCTGCAGCAGCACGACGCCCGCCAGGAGCAGCAGCACAACGGAGAGCGTCAGCGTCGAGATGAGCACCCGGAGCGGCAGCGAACTCCACCACAGCAGCCGGAAGCCCTGGCGACGCCGAAGAGATCCCGGCAGTAGGTTCCGGCTACCGCGGAGACCCCTATCCGACCCTCTCACCGGCCCGGTACCCGATTCCTCGGACGGTGATCACGATCTCGGGCTTCTCGGGGTCGCGCTCGACCTTCGCCCTCAGCCGCTGCACGTGCACGTTGACGAGCCGAGTGTCGGCGGCGTTGCGGTACCCCCACACCTCGTCGAGGAGAGCCTCGCGCGTGAACACGTGGGTCGGCCGCTTCGCGAGCGCGAGCAGGAGGTCGAACTCGAGCGGGGTCAAGCTGAGAAGGCTGTCCCCGCGCTTGACCTGGTGCGAGGAGACGGAGATCGAGAGGTCGCCGATGGGCAGGATGTCGGCCCCTCCGCCGCCGGAGTTGCGGCGCAGCCGGGTGCGGATGCGTGCGATCAGCTCCTTGGCCTTGAACGGCTTCGGGACGTAGTCGTCGGCGCCCGCCTCGAGCCCGGCGACGACGTCGGAGGTGTCCGAGCGCGCGGTCAACATGATGATCGGGACCCCGGACTCGGTGCGGATGTCGCGGCAGACCTGCACGCCGTCGCGCCCAGGCAGCATGAGGTCGAGGAGCACGAGGTCGGGGCGGGAGTTGCGGAACTCGTGCAGCGCGGCGTCTCCGGTCGCGCAGCGCGCGGTGTCGAATCCCTCCTGACGCAGCACGATCTGAAGCATCTCTGCCAGCGCCGCGTCGTCGTCGACGACGAGAATGCGGGCCCTGGCCTTTGCCTCGGTCACTTCGTTTCCCTCCGTATGCCACCGGGCTCGGCCCCGGCGCTTCCCGCCATGTTACCGAGGCGGACACAACTCCGCCCGGGTTGCGCGACGCTCAGTTGAGCCTCGGCTCTTCGGTCCACGTCGACCACCGCCCCGTGGCGCCTCCCATCCTGCGAAGGACGCGCCGCCACAATCCCGAGGGCTCGCCGAAGACGTCTGTCCCCGACCCGCGGGTGCGGAACCAGGACCCCCTCAGGAGCTCGCCCTCAAGCTGCCCTGGCGCCCAGCCGGAGAGCCCGGAGAACACCCTCAGCTGGGCGAAGGACGTCTCTAGAAGCTCACGCGGGAAGTTGACGTCGACGACCCCGGCGTCGCCGAGCACGCGCTCCCAGCCCGGCGGCGGCTGTTCCGCCGACACGGGCTCCCCGAGCAGGACGACGACCTCGGGGTTCACCGGGCCGCCGATCATCACCTCGCCCGGCGGGCTGAGGAGCTCGCCGAAGTGGGCGCGGACCTGGGCCAACGGCGATCCCGGCGTGGCCTCGTCGTCGGACAGCAGGTTGAGGCAGAGCCCGATGGTTCCGCTGTCGTTGTGCGAGATCAGCAGGATCACGGTGCGGTCGAAGAAGCCGCCGCGTCCCGGGTTGGTCGCGACGAGCAGCTGCCCGACGGCAATGGCCCCTGCGTGCTCCACCCGAACGAGACTAGCGGCGGCGCGCTGATCAGGACCCCGAAACGCGGGAAAAGGTCAGAGGCGCGGGTCGACGGGCTCGGACTCGAGGGCGAGGACGCCGAAGACGGCCTCGTGCACGCGCCACAGCGGCTCGCCGGCAACGAGGCGGTCGACGGACTCCAGGCCGAGGGCGTACTCGCGCAGCGCGAGCGACCGCTTCCGGCCGAGGTTGCGCTGGCGCAGGCGTTCGAGGTTCGCGGGCTCTGTGTAGTCCGGCCCGTAGATGATGCGCAGGTACTCGCGGCCGCGGACCTTCAGCCCCGGCTGCGGGGCCTTGCCCTTCGACGCGCGCACCAGGTTGGCCAGCGGCTTGACCACCATTCCCTCTCCCCCGGCGCCGGTGAGTTCCTCCCACCAGGAGACGCCCTCGGCGAGCCTGGCGGCGTCGCCGACGTCGACCAGCAGCCGCCTGGTTGGACGGAACAGGCCGGGGTCCGCGGCGACGAGCCGGTCGGCGATGCCGAGGTGCCAGAGGTGGTCTCGATCCGCGTAGCTCGCCCCCGCGCCCGCCAAGACCTGGAAGACGGCCAGTTGCACGCCGTCGAGGCCGTCGGTCGGCCAGACGTAGCGCTGCCACGCCTGGTCGTAGGCGCGGGCGTTGGCCAGCCGCGACTGGGACCGGCCAAGCGGCTCGTCGACGTCGAGCCCCCGCGCCTTCGCCGCAGCCAGGGCCTCGACGGCCGGCGGCAGCGCCATCAGGGCGGCCGACCCCACGGGCGCGTACTGCTCCCGCAGCAGCCCCTGCGACTTCACCGACCACGGCAGCAGCTCTGCGTCGAGTAGAAGCCGGTCCGTGCCGAGTTCGGCGTCGATTCCCGCGGCGCTCACGGCGGCGCGGACGCGGTCGAGCAGCGTCGTCGTTAGATCAACGTCGAAGAATGCGCGCCCGGTGCGCGTATACACCGAGCCGCCGTCGGGCGTGAGGTACACGACGGCGCGGGATCCCATGTGCTTCTCCTCGCACACCACCTGGCCGGTCCCCCACTCCGCGAACTGCGAGAAGGCCTCATCCGGGTGCTCGAGGTAGCCGTCGCGCGTCGAGGTGGCGACCGGGGACATCGTCGGCGGCAGGTACGGCACGAGGCGCGGGTGCAGCGCGAACCGGCTCATCACCTCGAGGGCTCCCGCCGCGTTCTCGGCGGTGATCGTGACGCGGCCCATGACGCCCGTCTCGACGGAGCGCCTGCCGACGACGTCGCCCAGCCGCAACTCGTCCTCGCCCCGCTGTGGGGCGGCGGTGGG
>CAYVWO010000139.1:0-6988 GCA_964455495.1 uncultured Tessaracoccus sp. | reverse complement strand
ACAGCGTGCCCAGGACGAGCCGCAGCAGCCGTCGGTCGGCCGCGGTCTCCCGCGACGCCTTGCGCACCGCGAGCGCGATGGTGAGCAGGGTGAGCGCGGTGACGAGGGTGAGCTGGGCGAAACCCTGGTGGACGTACTGCGCGTAGCTCAGCCCCGTCGTGCGCCGGACGACGTCGTGGCCGCGGCCGCGCCAGTAGCGGGCGAGAACGTCGCCGAAACAGAACGCTTCGGCGTGACCCATGTGCAGATCGCCCGAGGGGTAGGGGAACATGTCGAGCACGTAGCGACGCTCGCGGCTTCCGTCGTCGAGCGGCTGGAACGTCTGGTCGGCCTCCCAGAACGCCTGCCACTTCTCCTGCGCCTGCACCAAGTTGTACTGGCCTGGCTCCGAGCTCACGAGCTTCTCCCTTATGCGACTCACGCGCGCGTTCGCGCACGGTCGCCAAATATACCGCTTGGCGCACGCCGGGCCGGCCGCCCCGGATCGGGCGTGGCCTCGACGGGAAGGCGCTACTACGCGAGCAGCGCGTCGACCTCGGCGGCCGTCGGCGGGTGCGCCCCCTTGCGGGTGCAGACGATGGCGGCGGCCGCGGCCCCGCGGCGCAGCGCATCCTCCAGGTCAGCAGGATTCCGCGAGTAGGCCGCGAGGAAGCCGGCCATGAACGTGTCGCCCGCGCCGACCGTGTCGACGACGTCGATCGAGAAGCCCGGAACCTGCACGCGGCGGCCGTCGCGGGTGACCGCGCCCACGCCGTCGGCCCCGAGGGTGACGACGAACAGCGCCAAGCCGAACTCCTCGGCCCAGGCCTCCGCGTAGCCGAGCGGGTCGCCCTCCGGGTCGTCGACCAGCCAGGTGATGTCCTCGTCACTGGCCTTGACGATGCCGCCTCCGCTGCCGACAGCGGCCATGAACGCGGTGACTCGCGCGAAGTACTCGTCCCGGTCGGGCATGGTCGAGGGACGCACGTTGATGTCGAAGCTGACCGTCGCCTCGGTGGCCGCGACGAACTCGAGGACGCGCGCGTATCCCGGATCGATCACGGCGCCGATGGAGCCGAAGTGGAGCCAGTCCTCGGCGCGAAGCGCCGGGAACTCCTCGGCCTTCCAGTTGAAGTTGGTCGTGCCGTCGAAGTGGAAGGCGTAGCTGGCCTTGCCCTGATCGTCGAGGGAGACGACAGCCATGGTGGTGGGATCTTCAGTGTCGACGGCGAGGTCGAGCGCGACCCCCGCCTCCTCAAGGTGGCTGCGCAGCTGCCGCCCGAAGGCGTCCGAGCTGAGCCGACCCAGGAAGTGGGTATCGAGGCCCTGCTTGGCGAGGGCCACCGCCGAGTTCATGGGGCCGCCGCCCGAGCGGGCGATCCAACGGCTCTCCTGCGGGGAGAGCTGAACCTCCGGCATCAGGTCGATAAGGGCTTCACCGCACACCACGAAACGCATGAGGGAAACCCTACGGCACCAAGCCCGGTCATGTGGGCGCGGCCATACCCTTGCGGGCTGCAATCTGAGATGCACTCAGTCCTCCCAGATGCCAGGAGGCCTGCCCTCGCGGTGCACCCGCGCCATCAGCGCGCCGACGATGTGGCCGGGGTCGAGGTCGTCCAGCTGCTCCAGGCAGGCGGTCTGGGCCGCACCCCTCCCGCTCAGCCACGATGCGGCCGCCAGCAAGGCGAGCACGTTCGCCTCGTGCTTCGGCGGACACACCCGACGTGCGGCAACCAGGTTCTGCCACACGCGGTCCGCGTTGTCGCGGCCGAGCGCGGCAAGGACGGAAACCATCGCGTCCTCGTCCCCGAGGTGCACGGCCAGCCGGAGCGCTTGGGGAGGACTGAGCGCCTCCTCCCGCTCGATCAGCCGGGCCATCCTCCGCAGCGCCTTCCGCCTCGGCAGGTGCCCGATCTCCTCCTCGGCCCTGGCCACCTGCCTGCGGCTGGCGGGATGGTGCTCCGTGACCGGGGCGACGGCGTCCTCCCGGCTCCGCGCGATGCTTACCCCGGCGAACACCGCCTGCGCGGCCACCGCGCTGTCCTCGAACCGGTACGGCTCCGGGGTGTCGTCGCCGAGATCCCAGGAGAGCTCCCCGTCGGTCACCACCGCGTCGACCACGAGGTGGTGCCCGATGACGTCCGCGAGCTCCAGCAGCGAGACTGTGGTGCGCTCCCGCTCGCCGTACCCGGCCAGCGCGAAGCGACAGCCAGGGACGTTCTCGATGGCCGCCGATATCTGGGTGACGGTTGGCTCGTAGTGCGAGAGGTACCAGTCGAGGCACAGCCGCGCGGACATCCGGAGGACACCGCCCTGGAGCGCGAGAACGACGATGGAGTCCTCGGGGTGGTATCCGAGGACGACGGGAGGAATGGCGAGCAGGTCTGCGCGGTTCGTACCGCGGATGGAGATCGTCTTCATCGCGCGTATGGTTCAAACGCCGCACCCGGATTCCCGGCGAACGTCGAAGTTGTGGACAACTTCCGTGAGTACGCTGGGCCCATCATGAGCAACCAGCCCGAGAATCCCTGGGCCTCCCAGGACCCGAATTGGCGGCCGCAGCAGTTCGGCGACGCGCAGGGCCGCGACCCGCGCCAACCCTTCGGCCAGCAGCCCCAGCAGCAGCCGGGCTACGGCTACCAGGACCTTCAGCCCCCGCGTCGCCCCAACCGGAGCATGTGGGTGGTTCTCGGCGCCGTCGCAATCGTCGCCGCGCTCATCATCGGCATGCAGTTCTTCGGAGCGCCTGCCCCCGAAGAGCCCCAGCCGACCCAGACCGCCTCGGGTACCGCGGCCCCCAGCCCGACCCGCACCGGGAACTTCATCCCCTTCGAGGGCAACGGCGACGGCATCTTCGAGATCGTCTCCTACGCCTGGGGCGACGATCACCTCACGCTGCGGGTCCGCGTGGAGGTCGAGAGCGGCGAGTACAGCTTCTCGCTCTTCGCGTTCACGAACGAGACCCGCGAGAGCTTCGACCCGGTCGGCCCCGCCGCGTTCACCGTGACGGCGGGCACGCCCTACGAGGCGGACGTCACCTTCGCCATGCCGAAGTCCGATGCGACGATCGTGTTGGCCACGCCGTCGGGCAGGATCGCGCTCAACGCGCTGCCGGTCGCGGGCTAGGAGCGGGCCTCTGCGGCTTGGGCGGCCGCAAGCTCTCGCTCTGCGACGGCGTCCGGATGATCCTTGCTCAGCATCACGACGCCCCACACGGCCACCGCGCCGGTGACGATCATTCCGAGGACGGGCAGCACACCCATGCCCATGCCCTCTCCGAGCACGATGAGGCCGAACAGCACCGCGACGAACGGATCGACCGTCGTCATCGTGCCGACGGTGATCTCCGCGGGGCCCGACGCGTAGCCCTGCTGGATCATCCACACGCCCATGCCGTAGCAGGCGAGCATCATCGCGACCGCGCTGGCAAAGTGCAGGCCGGTGAGCGGATGCCCACCCTGGTACAGCGACATCGCCGCCTTCATGAACCCCGAGGCCAGGCCATAGAACGTGGCACCGACGGCGGACCACAGCGTCGCCTTGGCCCACGGCACCGCGCGGCGCGCGAAGAACGAGAGGACGCCGCAGATCAGGCAGACCACCACGAACGACCACGCCATCGGGCCGAAGTGGATGGGCTTCTCCCCCGTCGCGAACGTCGTGGAGAAGTAGGTGAACCCCACGACGCCGAGCACGGTCACGCCGACGGCCCCCCACAGCTTGCGGGAGACGTGGTGCTTGTGGATCCTGGCCGCAAGGAGCACTGACCACGGCACCGCGAGGATGCCGACGGGCTGCACCACGGCGACCGGCGCGAAGGACAGCGCCACCAGGTGAATGCCCGCCCCGGTGAACACGAACAGCAGGCCGAGCAGCCACTTCGGGATGCGGAAGAGCCGGAGCATGCCCTTCAGCGAGAGCTGGTTCGACGACGCCGTGGCGTTGGGGTCGAACGTGGACTTCACGCCGAGGCTCTGCAGGATCGCGCCGCTCGCGAAGAGGAACGACGAGACCACCTGCATGGCGATCGCGAGACCGTTTTCGAATGTCACCGGTGTTGCCTTCCACTGCGTGAGAACCGGTCGCAGCCTACCGGAGGCCGGAGGGCCGGACTATCGGACCGAGGTCTCTCTTCCAGGGTCTACCCCGCGTAGACCACGACCTTATCGCCCTCGCGGACCGCGTCGAACAGCGCGGCGACCGCCCCCTTGTCGCGCACGTTCACGCAGCCGTGCGACGAGCCGTTGTACCCGCGGGCCGCGAAGTCGGCCGAGTAGTGCACCGCCTGGCCCCCGCTGAAGAACAGCGCATACGGCATCGCGGTGTCGTACAGTTTCGACACGTGGTTGCGGGACTTCCAGTAGACGGAGAACACGCCGTTGCGGGTGGGCGTCAGCTCGGAGCCGAAGCGCACCGACATCGTGTCCTGGATCTTCCCGTCGATCACCCACGCGAGCTTGCGCTGCTTCTTCGAGATGCAGATCACGCGCCCCTCGAGGCAGCGGTCGTCGAGCGACATCGTGGATGACCCGGCCTTCGGCTTCACGTTGTTCAGCTCGTCGGTCGTGGGCTTTCGGGTCATCGCGCGCAACCGGTCGAGCGTGCGCTGGTCGACCTCGCCGGTAACGGGGATCTCGCGCTTGGCCTGGAAGCCCTTCACGGCCGCGACGGTGCCGTCGCCGTAGACGCCGTCGATCAGCTTCGAGTACCACGAGATCTGCTTCAGCCGGGCCTGGAGGTCCTTGACGTCGTCGCCCTTGCTTCCGCGCTCCATCAGCGCGGGCCCCGGCCGCATGACGTTCATGAGCTCGTCCTTGGTTGGCTTGCGCGTCATGTCGACGAGCTTGTCCCAGGTGACCTGATCGACCTCACCCGTGACGGGGAAGCCGCGCTTGCCCTGGAAGCCCTCCACGGCGAGAACGGTCGCGTCATCGTAGGTCGGCGTGACCTTTCCCTCCCACCACTGCAGCTGCAGCAGCCGGTGCTGCAGCTCGCGCACCTTGCTGCCCTCGTCGCCGAGCTTCAGCAACGCCACCAGCGTCGGCGTCGGCTCCGGCACCTCCGTCGTGGTCGGCTCCGTCATGGGGTCCACGGCGGGCGGCGTCGACGGCGTGGCCGACGGCTCGGCCGAGGGCTCCGGCTCCGGGACGACCGGGGTTGATGGCGGGGGTGCCACGGGGCTGACGGTCGGAGCCGCGGGGGCGACTGGCTCCCCGAGCAACGGCTCGGGGGCGCACGCGCTCAGCGCCAGCATCGCCGCGAGAATGCCGGCGGTCGCCGACCTGGTGAAGATCTTCATCTGCTCGTGACCTCATAGGGGGAAGGGGTCCTGCCCCGGTCGCGGACCGCGCCGACGACGCGCCCGGCCCGAGGCACCTTCCGACGATAGCTCACCCCGATGCGTCTCCCGGGAAGCGACTCGGCGGCCTTTCGTTGAGCGCGGCCCTCCGCGCACGCCAGTCGGGGAGGAACTCGTCCATCAGGCCCTGAAAGCGCGGGCCATGTCCCCGCTCCCAGAGGTGCACCATCTCGTGGACCAACACGGACTCCAGGGCCTCGAACGGGCGCTCCGCAAGCGCGAGGTTCAGGGTGATCGCGCCGGTGCGGGTGTTGCAGCTCCCCCACCTGGTCGTCATCCGCCGCAAGGTGATCTTGCTCGCCATCCGGCCGATCCGCGTCTCCCACGCCCGATGCAGGCGCGGCACCACCTCCTGCAGCTCCGCGCGGTACACCATGTCGAGCGCCCGGCGGAGCCCCTCGTCGTCCGGCCCGCAGAGGTGGATCGGCCCGTCCCCCGCGAGGCTCCCGGAGACTCGCGCCGACGGCGTCACCCGGAGTTCCTGCCACCGCCCCCACAGCCTCACACGGCCGCCGTCGGCCAGGGGCAGGGTGACTGGTGCGTTCATCCGCACCCGTTGGCTGTGGTGCGCGGCCCACTCGCGGTTCGCGTCAAGGAACTCGCGCACCGTCTCCACCGGCACGTGCGGCGGCGCCGACACCGCCAGCCGGCCGTCGGGAGGAAGCACGCGCAGGCGGAGGCTTCGGACGTCCTTCCAGGTGACGTCCACCACCGTTCCCCGGTGCTCAATCCGGTGCTTCAGCTGCGCGCGTCGGGCCATGAGAGCATGCTAAGCCTCGATCCACTGATCAATGCTTCCTAAACGCAGCCGCTGACGCCTTTCCGGCGCCCGAACGCCGCCCGGAGAGCCCGAAGGTGTCGCTTAGGTGACCCCGATGGTGACGATTCGTGAATTTCGCGTAACACTTGGTGTGTGCCCCCCGAACTGGTCGTGCTCTCACTCGTCGTCGTCACCGCTTTGGCCTTCGACTTCACCAACGGCTTCCACGACACCGGCAACGCGATGGCCACGTCCATCGCCACCGGTGCGCTGAAGCCGAAAGTCGCCGTCACCCTGTCGGCCATCCTCAATCTGATCGGTGCCTTCCTCTCCGTCGAGGTGGCGCTCACCGTCACCAACGCCGTCGTCCGCATCCAGGACGTCGACGGCGCGCCTCGCCCGGAACTGATCGCCGACGGGGGCATGGCCCTCCTGCTGATCATCCTCGCGGGCCTCGTCGGCGCCATCCTCTGGAACCTCCTCACGTGGCTCTTCGGGCTCCCCTCGAGCTCGTCGCACGCGCTCTTCGGCGGCCTCATCGGCGCGACGATGCTCGGGCTCGGAGCCGACGGCGTGAAGTGGGTGGGGGACGGAACCAAGCTCGATGGCGTCGTCGGCAAGGTCATCCTGCCCGCCCTGCTCGCCCCCGCGATCGCGATCATCGTCGCCTCCGTCGGAACCTGGCTGGTGTTCAGGATCACGCGCTCCGTCGCCGAGGGTTTCCGTGACAAAGGCTTCCGCCTCGGCCAGATCGGGTCCTCCTCGCTCATCTCGCTCGCGCACGGCACCAACGACGCGCAGAAGACCATGGGTGTGATCACGCTCGCGCTCATCGCCACCGGCTCCTGGACCGACCTGCACGGTGTGCCGTTCTGGGTGAAGGTGGC
>CAYVWO010000138.1:0-7076 GCA_964455495.1 uncultured Tessaracoccus sp. | reverse complement strand
GCGTCGGGCGGCGGCAACGACGCCGATCATGGTGACGGCGAACACGAGGACGGCGAGCACGGTGAGCGTGCCTCCTGTCTTGTAGGCGGCGGTATGGCCGGCGAGGTCGCCGGCGACGCGGACGATCAGGCCCAAGTTAAGCAGGCCGAGCGGGAGCCACATCACGGGGCGGTACGGGAGCGGCCGGCCGAGGACGGCGGGGAAGATGATGGGCGCGTGGGCCATGATCATGGACACGCCGAAGCCGAGGAAGACGCCGTGGATGGAGGCGTCGTAGGCGCCGGAGCTCGTCGGTTGGCCGCCGACGAGCCAGATCAGCCCGGCAACGCCCAGCCAGAAGTTGCCCGCGAGCAGCGCCGCGGCGTTGAACCGGCGCAGCCCGTCGGCGCGGATCATGCGGCGGCCGACGTCGTCGCGCAGCAGCCACAGCGCCACGAGCAGGCAGCCGAGGCCGAAGAGCCGGTACCCGACGGCGGGGACGGCGGCGCTGAGCGCGGCCGCGACGGCGAGCAGCGAGCCGAGCCCGAGCAGGGTGGGGACCGCGCGTCGCCCCATGGTGAGCTGCGCCAGCTCGGCGCGCTCCGAGGCGATGGTGACGACGACGAACCCCGCGAGGAGCGGGATGATGGTCGCAACATCGACGACGAGCCAGAGCCCCGCGGCGAGCGCGAGGAGCAGGGCGGCCAGCGCCTGCGCTGCGACCAGGGCGAGCGGCGCGCGCCGCCACAGCGCGAGCGCCAGGACGACGAAGCCGAGGGCGCCGTCGAGGAGGATCAGCTTGCCGAGCGCCGTCGACGCCCCCGCGAGGAGCGCGAGCGACCCGCCGCCCAGCAGCGCGGGAACGAGGTAGGCGAGCGGGTTCCGCATGGCCTGCGCGCGCTCGAGCGAGATGAGGGTGCCCATGAAGCCGAGCACCATCACGGGCCCGTGGAGGTCGGCGACGCGGTCGGACGCGACGGGCGCCCAGACGCCGAGGCGCAGCAGCCCCGCGTTGAGCCCGGACATCAGCGAGACGCCGGCCAGCGCGATGAGCGCGACCCGCCACGGCCGGGCGGACTCGCCCGGCCGACGGGACGACGCCGGCCGGGCAAGACGAGTGGTCACGCCACGCGGGCGATCTTCAGCTTCCACGCCTCGGGGCCGCGAGCCACGTAGTCGACGGTCACGGACTCGCCGTTGCGGGCCGCGATCTGGTTCAGCAGCGGGATGGGGTCGTGCGGGGCGACCAGCACGAACGCGGCGCCGGGCTGGAGGGTGTCGACGACGCCGTGGATCGCCGCGTGCCGGATGGCGTGCGGGATGACGCGGGCGTCGAGCTCGGGGAGGGCGTCGTCGTGCCCGCCGCAACCGCAGGCGGACTTCGGGGTGAGGTTCAGATCAGTCACACCCCGGGATGTTACTCCCAAGAAAATTGGAGAAATCTCCGGGGTCGGTTAGCCCTTGGCATCACCGGTAGTCCTCGGCGATCGTCCAGCGGTCGCGGAGTCGGAACGCCGGGATCGTCTGGCGCTTGGCCTTGTTGGCGGCGACGGCGCCGCGGACGCCCGCGGCGCGCGCCCAGTCGGCGAGCGGGATCACCCGTCGGCTCGCGACCAGCGCGATCCGCTTGTGCAGCGACTCCTGCAGGAGCAGCGCCAACAGCCGGGTCATGCCGTCGTGAGCGTCGGTCTTGGCGTACTGGGCGAGCAGCGCGTAGTAGTCGGCCTCCCGGTTGCGCGCGCGGACGATGACGGGAGGCAGCCCCAGGTCGTGCAGTTGCTTGTTGGTCAGGACCCGCCCGATGCGGCCGTTGCCGTCCGCGAACGGGTGGATCACCTCGAACTCGCAGTGAAACCGGGCGACGGCGTCGAGGAACGAGGACGCCGCCCGATCCTCCTCGGACGACGGTGCGTCCGCCGCGTAGCGCGCGAGGGCCTCCGAGACCAGGCCCGAGACGAACTCCGGGTTGGCGCCCACATGCCCGCCGACCCGCACCCACTCCCCCGCCCTGCGGAACCGCCCGGCCACGTCGTCGCGGATACCCGAGAGCAGCACGCCCTGCCAGCGGAGGATCAGGCCGGTCGTGAGCGGCTCCGCGGTGGTCATCAGGTCGGACGTTACGGCGGCGAGGTTCCTGGCCTCATAGACCTCACGCAGGTCGTGGCGCCCCGACGGAAGCCGGCCGTCCAGGATCCGCTCCGTGTCGTCGAGGGTGAGGGTCGAGTTCTCGATCGCGTTCGACTGCTGCACGGCCTCCGCCGCCTCGGCGAGCGCGATCTGCTCCAGCGCCTCGGGGTGCCGCGCGGCCAACTCCCGGTACTGGTCGATCAGCGCGTCGATCCGGTCCAACGTCACCCGGTTGAGCATGGCCACCTCCCAGCATTTACCGTGAATACTAGCCAGATATCAGGCATTTTCACGAATAGTATGCAGGGGAGGCCCATAGACGGTTTCTCGCCATGCCAGCTGCCGTGCACAGAACGTCGCTGGGGCCGTTGTGACCGGACCCGCCCCCAATCGCCCACCAGGACGACGTGCCGACACTGGGGCACAGATCGACATACGCAAGGATAAAAGCGTATCCTTGCGTATGGACTTCTGTACGCAAGGATGGCCGAGATCATGACGTGGCCCGTGGTCGTCACCGAGAGGCTGGAGTGGCGCGACTCCTGGCGCACCTACGAGGCCGCGATCGTTCCACCGATATCGGGGCGGGACATCGCCGACCTCATCGAGGCGCCGACGGCAGCGCAGGTGGGGGCCGCTCAGCAGGCGATCACCGCGTTCGATGCGGAGATGACCGAGGAGTTCGGGACTCTGGAGCTCGGCACCATCGACACAGTGCTTCTGCGATCGGAAGCGTCGTCGTCGTCCCAGATCGAGCACCTGACGGCGTCGGCCAAGCAACTGGCACTCGCGGAGATCGGCGCGTCGAAGAGCGTCAACGCCCGCCTCGTCCAGGCGAACGTCGCCGCCCTGGAGGGCGCCTCGGCACTCCGGGCGTTCGACACGGCGACGGTCGTGGGGCTGCAGCGAGAGCTGCTGGGAAGCACCGGGCTGCACATCGGGGTCCGCGACGAGCAGGTCTGGATCGGCACATCGGGCTCCAGCCCGGTGGGGGCCGCGTTCGTACCCCCTCACCACAGCCGCGTCGAGGAGAACCTGGACGACCTGTGGTCGTTCCTCGGGCAACCCGCGTCCTTGCCCCTCGCGCACGTCGCGGTGGCGCATGCCCAGTTCGAGACGATCCACCCCTTCGTCGACGGCAACGGCCGCGTGGGACGCGCGCTCGTCCACGCGTACCTGAGACAGCAACGCCTGACCAGCCACGTCACGGTCCCCATCTCGGCCGGGCTGCTCGCCGACACGCGTGCCTACGTCAGGGCGCTTGAGGCGTACCGCCTGGGGGACCCCGCTCCGATCGTCGGCGAGTTCGCGCGGGCCTCCCTGGACGCCGCCGCCGTCGGGCGAGAACTCCTCGCCGAGCTGCGCGAGGTTCGCGCCGCCTGGGAGGGACGCATCTCGGCGCGTCGGGACTCCATCGCGTGGCGCGTCGCCGACCAGCTGATCGGCCACCCGGCCGTCACCGCCGAGCTGATCGCGACGCGCAACGCCGTGTCCACGGCCGCCGCGCGCAACGCGATCGCGACCCTGCTGGCCGCCGGGGTGCTGTCGAAGGCCTCCACTGGGCGCCGCAACCAGGTGTGGGTCGCCGAAGAGGTGACCTCCCGGTATGACCGAGTCGCCGTGCTGCTCGGCCGCCGACGGCCGTGGTGACGACCGACTACAGGCGGCCGGGCAGCGCGAGCGAGATCACCGCGCCGAGGCCCGCGAAGCCGATCGCCCACCAGAACGACGTCTGGAACGCGACCGCGGCCTCCGCCGTCGAGGAGGCGCCCGCGGCGGCGCCCGCGAGGATCACCACGAGCACGCTCGCGCCGAACGAGCCGCCGACCTGCGTGGCGATCCGCGTGATGATGCTGGCGTCGGGGACCTCGGCGCGCGCGAGCCCGCGGAAGCCGAGCGCCATCAGCGGGATCGTGACGACCCCCATCCCGGCGCCGCGCACCAGCAGGGCCGCCATCAGCCACCACTGGTTGGTGGTGGCGTCGGCGAAGCCGAACGGCAGCGTGCCGAGCAGGACGATCAGGAACCCGGCGACGACAAGCCACCGCGCGCCCATGGCGTCGGAGAGCTTCCCCGCCAGCGCGCGGCTGCCGAGCGTGCCGAGGCCCTGCGGGATGAGCAGCAGGCCCGCCTGGAGGGCGCTGAGCCCGCGCAGGTCCTGGAAGTACAGCGGCAGCAGGAGCATCGCGCCGTACAGGGTGATGCCCGACAGGAACAGCAGCAGCGACGCCGACGCCAGTGGCCAGTGCCGCAGCAGCCGGACGTCGACGAGCGCGTCCGCGCCCTGCCGCACGGCCCGGATCGCGAAGGCCGCGAGCAGCACGATCCCCGCGCCGAGGGGCACGAGCACGTCGGCGCGGCCGAAGCCGCCGTCCTGGGTGGTGTTCGAGACGCCCCACAGCACCGCGGCCAGGCCGGGGCCCATCAGCGCGAGGCCGAGGACGTCGAGCGGCAGGCGCCGCACCGGCCCGTCCTTCGGCAGCACGAGCGCCGCGAGCACGATCCCGGCGATACAGAACGGCACGTTCACCCAGAACATCCACGACCAGTGCAGGTGCTGCAGGATCAGTCCGCCGACGACGGGGCCGAGGATCGGCCCGAGCACCGCGGGCAGGCTGACGACGGACATGACCCGGCCGAGGTTGTCGCCGCCGGTCGCCTGGACGACCAGCGTCGACATCAGCGGCACGAGCACGCCGCCCGCGACGCCCTGGACCGCGCGGAACGCGATCAGGCTGCCGGCGCTCCACGCCAGGCTCGACAGCACCGAGCCGACGAGGAACAGCGCCAGCGCGGCGATCCACAGCCGCTTGCTGCCGAGCACCCGCTGCGCCCAGCCGGCGATGGGGATGGTCACGGCCAGCGCCAACAGGTAGACGGTGCTGACCCACTGGATGGTGCTCACGGACACGTCCAGGTCGTCGGCCAGGGTGTGCAGCGCGACGGCGACGATCGTCGTGTCGAACAGCACGGCCAGCCCGCCGACCAGGACGGTCCACACCGTGCGCCAGACGGCCGGATCCACCTTCACCGGCGCGGTCTTGATATCGCTCATCGGGACTCCTCCCTCCGGCGAGGCCCGGCACGGATGCCGGCCACGCCGTCAGGTTTAAGAAACAATCTGTATCCTGAGCGTAGGTCGACACCGAAAGAAACACAATGTCTCTTAAAGAGGAATCGCGGGAACCCGCCCCGAAGCGCCGCCGCGGCGCCGCGCTGGAGGCCGCACTGCTCGACGCGGCCTGGGAGGAACTCACCGAGAAGGGCTACGAGGGCTTCACGATCGACGCCGTGGCAGAGCGCGCGCGGACCAGCCGGGCCGTCGTCTACCGGCGCTGGCCCGGCAAGGCCGAGCTGGTCCGCGCCGCGGCGGTGCGGGCGGGCGCGCGGCAGCCGACCCCGGTGCCGGACACCGGGACGCTGCGCGGCGACGTCGTCGAGCTGCTGCGCCAGGCGAACGCGTCCCGGGCCGGGATCGGCGTCCAGATGATCCTGCAGCTGGGCGGCTACTTCGCAGACACCGGCACCGGCCTCGCCGAGCTGCGCGGCGCGTTCCTCTCCGAGCGCGGCAGCGCGATGCAGCAGGTCCTGAACCGCGCCGTCGCCCGGGGCGAGGTCGACCCCGCGAAGCTCACCCCCCGCGTCGTCGCCGTGCCGTTCGACCTCTTCCGGCAGGAACTGCTGATGACGCTGAAGGCGGTGCCCGACGAGGTGGCCGAGGGCATCGTCGACGAGGTGTTCCTGCCGCTGGTCCTCACGCGACCCGCGGGCCGGGGCTGACCGTCGTCAGTGCGCGCGGAACGCCTCCGCGAGCCACCAGCTGCCGCCGTCGGAGGCGATCTTGGCGTCGATCACCAGCGGGCGGGCCTTCTCGCGCGGGCGCTCGACGCACTCCCGCACCGCCGCGGCCATGGCGGGCAGATCGTCGACGCCGCGGACGGTGACGCCGTCGGCCCCGAAGCCGCGGGCCAGCGCCGCGAGGTCCGTGTCCGGGAAGACGACGGCGGGGTCGGGCTCGCCGAAGTGGTGCACCTCGGCGGAGTAGCTGGCGTCGTGGTACACGAGGACCACCAGCGGGAGGCGGAGCCGGACGGCGGTCTCGAGGTCGGCGACCGCCATGTGGAAGCCGCCGTCTCCTGTGCCGAGCACCGGGACGCGGTCGGGCCGCGCGACCGCGGCGCCGATGGCCGTCGCGAACCCCAGCCCGATCGACTGGAACGCCTGCGTGAAGCAGAACCCCGCGACGTCGGGGACGTCCAGGAACTGACTGGGGTAGCCCATGAAGTTGCCGGAGTCGACGGCGACGACGCGCTCGGCCGGGAGGGCGTCGTCCAGCGCGATGGTCACCGTGCGCGGGTCGATCCGCTCGGGCTCGTCGAGCGGCTCGAACGCGACGTCACGCCAGCGGCCCTCCGCCACGATCCGGGCCAAGACCTCCGGCGTCCGGTAGCCGCGGGACTCGCCCGTGGCCGGGGCCGGGCACCCCAAGACGGCGGCGACGTCGTCGGCGACGAGGCCGCAGTCGCCGACGACGCCCAGCGCGACGGGGCGGTGCGCGCCGAGGGCGAGCGGGTCGACATCGACCTGGACGAGCGTCGCGTCCGGGCCGATCAGCCGGCCGTGGCGCGTCGTCCAGTTGTTGAGCGCGCAGCCGAAGCCGACGACGACGTCGGCACCCGCGATGAGCTCGGCCGCGAGCGGGGTCGAGAACCCGCCGGAGATGCCGAGGTCGGCGCCGCCGTGGGGCGGCACGACGCCGTCGGCCGAGCCGCGGAACAGCCCCTTGACGACGGCGGACGTCGCGAGCAGCGCGCCGCACAGCTCGGCAAGACTCGCGATCTGGGCCCCGGCCTCGCGCGCGCCCCGCCCCGCGATGAAGACGGGGCGCTCGGCGCGGGCGAGCAGGTCTGCCAGCGCCTGGGCCGCCTCCGCGGTGGGGCGGATCGGGGTTGGGCGGGTGCCTTTCGACG
>CAYVWO010000137.1:2024-7128 GCA_964455495.1 uncultured Tessaracoccus sp. | reverse complement strand
CTCATGGCGCGTACCCCGAAGTACTACCACCACGGCCGCAGCCCCGCTGCCTGGACCGGCTCGGTCACCGCGTCGATCGGGTTCGTGCTGGCCGCCGCCGGCGCGATCATGGGCCCGAACTGGCCGATCGCCATCGCGGGGGGCGTGCTGATCCTGATCGGCGGCCTCCTGACCATGGTCATGAAGGCCATGGGCTACGGGCAACCGTGACCGTCCTCGACGACATCATCGCCGGAGTACGCACAGACCTCGAACAACGCATGGGTGAGGTATCCCTCGCCGATGTCGTGCGCGCCGCGGCGACGGCGCCCGCGCCGCTCGACCCCATGCCCCGCTTCCGTGCGCCCGAGCTCGCGGTGATCGCGGAGGTCAAGCGGAGGTCGCCGTCGAAGGGCCACCTGGCCGAGATCGCCGACCCTGCCGAGCTCGCCGCCTCCTACGCGACGGGCGGCGCGGCCGCGATCTCCGTGTTGACCGAGGCCCGGCGGTTCAACGGCACGCTCGCCGACCTCGACGCCGTCCGGGCGCGGGTCGACGTGCCGGTGCTGCGCAAGGACTTCATGGTCGACGAGTACCAGTTCTTCGAGGCCCGCGCCCACGGAGCCGACCTCGTGCTGCTCATCGTCGCCGCGCTCGACGACGCCGACCTCGCCCGGTTCCTGGCGCTCGCCGCCGACCTGGGCATGACGGCGCTCGTCGAGACCCACACGACCGAGGAGGTCGACCGGGCGCTCGCCGCCGGGGCCGAGCTGATCGGCGTGAACAACCGCAACCTGAAGACGCTCGACGTCGACCTCGACACCTACGCGACGCTCGCCGACCGGATCGGCGACGGCGCGGTGAAGGTGGCCGAGTCGGGCATCCTCGGCCCGGAGGACGTCGCGCGCGTCGCCGGAGCCGACGTCATCCTGGTGGGGGAGGCGCTCGTCAAGCACGGCGATCCGACCAGGGCGATCGCCGACCTCATGTCGGCAGGAAGGGGCACGGCATGAGCCTGCCGACCCAAGACGGCCACTTCGGGAAGTTCGGGGGCCGCTTCGTCCCCGAGGCCCTGCAGGCCGCCCTCACCGAGCTGACCGAGGCCTTCGAGGAGGCCCAAGCCGACCCGTCGTTCCACGCGGAGTTGGCGCGGCTGCAGCGCGACTACGCCGGCCGCCCGACCCCCATCACCGAGGCCCGCAACTTCTCCGAACACTGCGGCAACGCGCGCGTCCTCCTGAAGCGCGAGGACCTCAACCACACGGGCGCGCACAAGGTCAACAACGTGCTCGGCCAGGCGCTGCTCACCAAGCGCATGGGCAAGACGCGGGTGATCGCCGAGACCGGCGCGGGCCAGCACGGCGTCGCGACGGCGACCGCCGCCGCCCTGCTCGGCCTCGAGTGCCGCGTCTACATGGGCGAGGTCGACACTCAGCGCCAGGCGCTGAACGTCGCCCGCATGCAGCTGCTCGGCGCCGAGGTGTACGCCGTCGCGGCCGGCTCGCGAACGCTGAAGGACGCGATGAACGAGGCCATGCGCGACTGGGTGACCACCGTCGACAACACGCACTACCTGATCGGCACCGTCGGCGGCCCGCACCCGTTCCCGTACCTGGTGCGCGAGCTCCAGCGCGTGATCTCCACCGAGGCCCGCCAGCAGATGCTCGAGGCCTACGGCGCGCTGCCGGACTACGTCGCGGCCTGCGTCGGCGGCGGCTCGAACGCCATCGGCATGTTCTACGACTTCATCCCCGACGAGTCCGTCAAGCTCTACGGCTTCGAGGCCGAGGGCGACGGCATCTCGACCGGCCGCCACGCCGCGACGATCACCGCGGGCAGCCCCGGCGTCCTCCACGGCGCGCGCACCTTCGTGCTGCAGGACGAGGACGGCCAGACCATCGAGTCGCACTCGATCTCCGCAGGCCTCGACTATCCGGGCGTCGGCCCGGAGCACGCCTGGCTCGCCGAGACCGGCCGCGCCGTCTACGAACCCATCACCGACGACGAGGCCATGGAGGCCTTCCGCCTCCTCACCCGCACCGAGGGCATCATCCCCGCGATCGAGTCCGCGCACGCCGTCGCCGGGGCCATGCGCCTCGGCCGCCGCCTCGCGGAGGATGACCCGACGGCGGAGCCCACCATCCTCGTGTGCCTCTCGGGCCGCGGCGACAAGGACGTGGCGACGGCGTTCGAGTACTTCGGGCTGCCCGGCACGCCCGACAAGACGGTTGGAGGCCTGGAATGACGTTCACCGACCCGGCCCGGCTGGGCATCAGCGGCGCCACCGTCGCCCGCTGCCTGGGCGAGGGCCGCCCCGCGATGGTCGCCTACCTGCCCGTCGGCTACCCGTCGGTCGCCGACTCGCTGGACGCGGTCCGCGCCGTCGTCGAGGGCAGCGACGGGCGCGGCGCCGACATCGTCGAGATCGGCATCCCGTACTCCGACCCGCTGATGGACGGCCTCGTCATCCAGCACGCGACGGCGAAGGCCCGCGCCCGCGGGGTGCGGACGCGCGACGCGTTCGCCGCCGTCGAGGCCGCCGCCGACGCCGGCGCGACGCCGATGGTGATGACGTACTGGAACCTGATCGAGGCCTACGGCGCCGACGCGTTCGCGCGCGACCTCGCCGCGGCCGGGGGAGCGGGCACCATCACGCCGGACCTGCCTCCGGACGACTGCCCCGAGTGGTTCGCCGCCACGGACGCGCACGGCCTCGACCGCGTGTTCCTGATCGCCCCGTCGTCCGTCGACGAGCGGATCGCGCTCACCATGTCGTCCTGCCGCGGCTGGGTCTACGCGTCCAGCGTCATGGGCGTCACGGGCGCCCGCGCGGCGACCTCTGACGCCGCCCCCGTCATCGTCGAACGCGCCCGCGCCATCGACCCGACGCTGCCCATCGGCATCGGCCTCGGCGTCAGCAACGGCGCCCAGGCCGCGGAGATCGGCGCGTACGCCGACCTGGTGATCGTCGGCTCGGCGCTGCTCAAGTGCCTGGACTCCGACGGTGCGGACATGCCCGGCGACCTCGCCACGCTCCGCGCGCTCGCGGGCGACCTGGCCGCGGGCGTCGACAGGTCGCGCCGGTGATCCGTCGCCGCACGCTGCTGGGGCTGGGCGCGCTCGGCCTCGTCGCGGCGTGCGGCACCGACGACGGCCGCCCGGTGACCGTCGTTGCCACGAGCGAGTGGCACGGCACCCACCTCGACGGCGGCGGCGCGCCGCTGCCCGACGTCACGCTCACCGATCAGGACGGCAACCCGTACAACCTGGCGACGGACCCCGCGACGAAGGTCGTGGCGCTGTTCTTCGGCTACACCAACTGCCCCGACGTCTGCCCCGGCATCCTGGCCGACATGGCGACGGCGAAGCGCCGCCTGCCTGCGGACATCGTCGACGATGTGACCCTGATCCTGGTCACCACCGACCCGGCCCGCGACACCCCCGAGGCGCTGAAGGAGTACCTGTCGAGGGTCGACGAGTCCTTCGTCGGCCTCACGGGCGACCTGGAGACCATCAAGCCGGCGGCGCTCAGCCTAGGCATCGACATCTCCGAGGGCACGCAACTCCCCAGCGGCGGCTACGAGGTGAACCACGGCAGCTACGTCCTCGGCTTCGGCGAGGACCGGAAGCTGGCGGTGCTCTGGAACCAGGCCTCGATCAACGACCTGAAGGAAGACCTCGCCCGCCTCATCGCTCGGTGAGCCGCCACACGCCCGTTGAGCCGCGCCGAAGGAGCGAAGCGACGCAGCGCGTGTCGAAGCGCTTGTCGCCCGTGCCTCTCCTCGTTGCGGACACACGTGGCTGATGTGTAGGCGGTTTGGGCGGGCTTGCGTCGGCATCGAGGACCACTGCTTCGAGTCTGGTGGGAGCGTAGACTGCGGACATGACAGCGGGCATGGAGGAAGTCACACACCTGGCGTTGACGCTCCCAGCGGCCCAGCGCGCTCAGGTGGCCAACGCGCTGCTGGCGAGCTTGGACGACGTGGCGGATCCGGCCGCGAGGTTGTTCAGTCGCGCCTGACGCGATTGTGTCGAAGGATTCGATTGGCGGCCTCGGTGGCTGTCAGCCCGGCCGTGTCCGGGGCGGAGCCGCCGATGAGGATGGTCCGGAGTCCGGCAGCGCGGGCGCCCTGGATGTCCGCTATCGGGTTGTCGCCGACCATCCACGAGGTGCGGACGTCCGCGTCGGCGACCTCGATCGAGTGTCTGAAGATCGCCGGGTTCGGCTTCTCGACACCGACGCCGGCGCTGGTGATCGTTCGTTCCACCCATTTGTTGAGTCCGAGGGAGCGCACCAACCTGGGCAGTTCGGGCGCGTGGTTACTGAGGATGATGTTTCGGAAGCCGGCATCGCGGGTGCGTCGGAGAGCGTCCTCGATGCCCTCCGTCAGGGACCACGCATCGAGCCTGTAGTACTGCTGAGGTACGTGCGACGCCGCGAGGCGGGCGCGTGCGGGCGAGAGCCCATTCGCGGTGTATGCCGCGATGAACATCGGCTCGACCCGAGCCCACCATTCCGCGGGTGACGGCACCTCTCGGATGGTGTCCGGATCGTGCCAGGGGAACCCGCTTTTCAGGTGCGGGCGTAGCTGGTCCACGGTGGCCGTGGTGGTCGGGTCGACGACCTTCCACGCATCGAGTAGGGCACCGGACCATCGATTCTGTCGCTGCGCGATCGTGCCATCGAAGTCCCAGAAGACGACGGGGGAGATGCGCACGGCAACACGTTACCTTGTGAGACGGTGAGGCCATGGTCGACGTGGGTTGCCAGATGTGCGGTTAACGTGGTGGATTTCGTGCAGTCGACGTCAGAATCGGGGTTTGCGTGGCGGTTTCCGTCAGCATGCCGACGGAAACCGCCGAGATGATCAGGTGGGCGCTCGGGATCGAACGGAAGCCGCCACGGTAACCCGCGGCGGGGGCTCGCGCCTGGCCGGCTAGACCGAGACGGGCTGCCGGGCGGCGACGATGCGGTTCAGCCACTCGGACATGACCAGCATCAGGGCGACCAGGAGGCCCGCGTAGAGCGGGAACAGCCACATGCCGAGCCAGCCGGAGAGGGCGCCGAACAGCGGAGGCATCAGCGTCATCCCGAGGTACGCGCTGGCCATCTGGATGCCGATCA
>CAYVWO010000137.1:0-2014 GCA_964455495.1 uncultured Tessaracoccus sp. | reverse complement strand
TGGGAGTTCTCCCGGCCGAAGTTGGTCGGCGTCGAGTGGATGATGGCGGGGTAGATGGGCGCGCTGCCGAGGCCCGCGACGACGAGGCCGGCCAGCGCGAGGACGTCGCTCTCTAGCGGCAGGGCGACCATGACGACGCCCGCGGCCACCGTCGCGATGCCGATCCTGATCAGCTGGCGGTCGCCGAGGTGGTCCGCGACGAACCCGCCGAGGAACCGCCCGACGGTGATGCCGAGCAGATACAGCGAGGCGAAGGCGGCGGCTGTGGCGGGCGCGACCTCGCGCTCCTGGACGAGGAAGGTGGCAGACCACAGGATGAAGGTCCCCTCGATCGCGCAGTAGGCGAAGAAGGCGATGAGCAGCATCGGCGCGCCGGCCAGGCGCAGGGTGCCCGCGAGGCCCAGCGGCCGGGAAGGCGTGCCGTTGGATCCCTCCGGCGCGTGCTCCGGATGGGCCTGGTTGACCCTGCCCCACAGCGGAAGGCTCAGGAACAGCAGGGCGACCAGGACGATCTGGATGATGCCGACGATCCGGTAGCCGCCGGACCAGCCGAGACCGCCGGTGAGCGCGTGGCTCATGATGAACGGGCTGATGGAGGCGCCGACGCCCCAGAAGCAGTGCAGCCAGTTCATGTGCTTCGACGAGTAGTGCAGCGCGACGTAGTTGTTCAGCGCGGCATCGACGGCGCCGGCGCCCAAGCCGTAGGGGATGGCCCAGATCAGCAGCAGCCAGAACGACCCCGAGAAGGAGAAGCCCAGCAGCGCGACGGCGGTCATCCCGACGCTGACGGCGGTGACCAGCCCGGCGCCGAACCGTCTCGTCAGCCGATCCGATTGCAGGCTGGACACGATCGTGCCCGCGGCGATGATCATGGTGAGCAGGCCCGCGTAGGACACGGGGACGCCGAGGTCGGCGTGCATCACGGGCCAGCCGGCGCCCGCGAGCGAGTCCGGCAGTCCGAGGCTGATGAACGCGAGGTAGATGATCGCCAAGAGGACTGAATACACGAGGGGATCCGTTCCGAGGAGGTGGTTTCTGTATGCGGGCGAGTCGCCCGGGTGAGCTCCCCAAAACCCTACCCCTGGAAGGGATTGCGTCACCAATCGTCAACGACCGTCGTGTGGGTCCTCGGACCATCGTGCGATCTCGACCGGCGCCACCGCTCATGTTTCGGCCGCGTAACAATCTCGCGAAGGGTTCTCGTATGGACCCGAATCCGGTCCGAAGGGGGCCCCCGTCGGTTCTAGTGTTTCCTCGGCCACCGCTCCGCGGACGGCGTTTCGGTATGGATTCGAGGAGGTCATGCACCATGGCGACGAGCGTTTTCCCGCATCGCGAGAAGATCGGTTTGTACGACCCCTTGTACGAGCACGACGCGTGCGGCGTGGCCTTCGTGGCCCAGCTCGACGGCGTGGCCCGACACTCGATCGTCGAGCAGGGGCTCGAGGCCCTGCGCAACCTCGACCACCGCGGCGCGACCGGCGCCGACGAGGCGGCGGGTGACGGCGCGGGCATCCTGATCCAGGTCCCCGACGCGTTCCTGCGCGACGTCGTCGACGCCCGCCTCCCTGACGCGGGAGAGTACGCCGTCGGCCTCGCGTTCCTGCCCACCGACGAGGCTGACCGCGCACGAGTCAAGGAACTGGTCGCCCAGATCGCCGACGAGGTCGACCTCGACGTGCTCGCGTGGCGCGAGGTTCCCGTCGAGACCGGCACGCTCTCGCCGATCTCGCTGGGCGCGATGCCGCACTTCGAGCAGCTGATCGTCGCGGGCCGCGAGGGGCAGTCGGGGATCGACCTCGCCCGCTACACCTTCGTCCTGCGCCGCCGCGCCCAGCACGAGGCGGGCCTGTACTTCGCGTCGCTGTCGGCGCGCACCGTCGTCTACAAGGGCATGCTCACCACCGCGCAGCTCGAGGAGGTCTTCCCCGAGCTGCACGACGAGCGGATCGCCTCGGCGCTGGCGCTCGTCCACTCGCGGTTCTCCACCAACACGTTCCCCGCGTGGGAGCTG
>CAYVWO010000136.1:5562-7170 GCA_964455495.1 uncultured Tessaracoccus sp. | reverse complement strand
GCTGTAGGGCGCCGAGCCGAACCAGTCGTTGAGCACCCGGACCTCGACGCCCGCCTTGAGCCGCTCGACGAGGACATCGGTGATGCGGTCGGTGAGGACGTCGTCCTTCCAGATGAAGTAGCTGATGTGGATGAAGGTCTGGGCCGCCGCGAGGTCGGCGATCAGCACGTCGAAGTACTCGTCGCCGTGCTCGTAGATGTCCAAGGTGCGCACCGTCATGGGCGGCGACTCGGCGAGGTTGGTGATCAGGTTGGCGTTGTGCAGCGTCCAGCTCTCGGGGTGACGCGCCTTGAGCCGAGGGAGCGCCTCGTCGTGCCGGGCGTAGTACGGCGCCATGAAGCGCCGCGCCGTCGCCCGGGTGTGCTGCACTTTCTTCGAGCGTTGTGAGGTGGCCGCACCGGTAGGCTCGGGGTCGTCCATACCCGAGGAGGCCGCGTGACCGACGACCCGACCCAACAACAGGACGAACGCCCGCCGACGTTCCCGGAGCCCGAACAGGGGCTCGACGAGACGACGCTCGAGGCGCTGCCCACCCACGACCCGGACGAGCCCGTCGACCGGGCCGACGTGATCGGCGCCGGCGCGCGGTCGCTGGCCGCCTGGTGCGGAAGGTTCCTGCTGTTCGCCGCCGCCGTCGTGGTCGTCGGCTGGGTCGCCGGCAAGCTGTGGGGGGCCATCCTCCCGGTCGTGCTCGCGCTGCTGATCACCTCGGTGCTGTGGCCGGTGGTGTCCTGGCTCAAGCGCCGGGGCGTGCCGTACGCGCTCGGCGCCGTGATCGCGCTGCTCGGCGGCATCGCGGTGGTCGTCGGCCTTGTCAGCGCCATCGCCCCGAGCGTGGTCAAGCAGTGGCCGCAGTTGTGGGCGCAGGCGCAGGAGGGCATCCAGCAGCTCAAGGTCTGGGTCGCGGGGCCGCCTCTGAACATCAGCGACGACAAGATCTACGAGTGGATCGACCAGGGCCTCGGCTACCTGCAGACCAACAGCGGCAATGTGCTCGGCCAGGCGCTGAGCTTCGGCGGCAGCATCGGCACGGGAGCCGTCACGCTCCTGCTCACGCTCGTGCTGACGTTCTTCTTCCTCAAGGACGGGCACCAGTTCCTCGGGTTCACCCGTCGCATGGTCGGGCGCAGGGCCGGCTTCCACGCCGGCGAGCTCCTGACCCGGCTGTGGCAGACGCTGTCGGGCTACATCAGCACGCAGGCCATCGTCAGCTTCGTCGACGCCGTGTTCATCGGCCTCGGCCTCGCGCTGCTCAGCGTTCCGCTCGCGCTGCCCATCACGGTCCTCACGTTCCTCGCGGGCTTCATCCCCATCGTCGGCGCCGTGACCGCGGGAACGCTCGCGGTGCTGATCGCGCTGGTCTCCAACGGCCCGACGACCGCGCTGCTGGTGCTGGCCGTCGTCCTCGGCGTCCAGCAGCTGGAGGGCAACATCCTCCAGCCGCTCCTGCAGTCGCGCGTCATGCAGCTGCACCCGATCATCGTGCTGCTCGCCGTCGTCCTCGGCGGCTCCTGGGCCGGCATCGTCGGCGCGTTCCTCGCGGTGCCCGTCGCGGCGTCGCTCGCGGTCATCCTGCGCTACCTCGGCGACCTGATCGACCTGCGCACC
>CAYVWO010000136.1:1392-5552 GCA_964455495.1 uncultured Tessaracoccus sp. | reverse complement strand
GCCACCAGGTGGCCACCGAGTCGATGGCCTCAGCGGCGTTCTTCCGCGCCCTGGCCCGCAACCGCAGCAAGGACAAGGTGAAGGTCGTCGAGGAGACCGATGACCATGCCAGCTGGCGCGACCGCTTCCGCCGCGGCAAGTAGCAACGGAAAGACCCCGGCCAAGCGGCCGGGGTCTTTCGTTCAGTTGTGGGTCGGGCCCAGTGGTTTCGACACGGACCCGGCGCTTCGCGCAGGGGTCCGGCTCAACCAGCGGCGAGGCTCAACCAGCGGGAACTACTTCTTGCCCTGGTTCTTCACGGCCTCGATGGCCGCGGCGGCGGCGTCGGGGTCGAGGTAGCGGCCGCCCGGGGTGACCGGCTTGAAGTCCTCGTCCAGCTCGTAGAACAGCGGGATGCCCGTGGGGATGTTCAGGCCAGCGATGTCGGCGTCGGAGATCCCGTCGAGGTGCTTGACCAGCGCGCGCAGCGAATTGCCGTGAGCCGTGATCAGCACCGTCTTGCCCGCGGCAAGATCCGGGACGATGTGCGCCTCCCAGTAGGGCAGCATGCGCGCGACGACGTCCTTCAGGCACTCCGTGCGCGGGCGCTCGTCCTCGGGGATGTCCGCGTAGCGCGGGTCGTCCCACTGGCTGAACTCGTCGTCGATGTCGATCGGCGGCGGCGGGGTGTCGTAGCTGCGGCGCCACAGCATGAACTGCTCCTCGCCGTACTGCTCGAGGGTCTGGGCCTTGTTCTTGCCCTGCAGCGCGCCGTAGTGGCGCTCGTTCAGGCGCCAGTGACGGCGCACCGGAATCCAGTGCCGGTCGCAGCCGTCGAGGGCCAGGTAGGCGGTGTGAATGGCGCGACGCTGCAGCGAGGTGTGCAGCACATCGGGCAGGAGTCCCTCAGCCTTGAGCAGCTGGGCACCCTTCTTGGCCTCGTCGACGCCCTTCTCGTTGAGGTCGACGTCCACCCAGCCGGTGAAGAGGTTCTTGGCGTTCCACTCGCTCTCGCCGTGGCGGAGCAGGATCAACTTCGCAGTCATGGCAGAACCCTACAGGCTCAGTCGATGATGCCGAAGGTGTACCCCGCGTTCTTGTAGGCCTTGATGATCGCGGGCATCGACTTCGCCGTCAGGGTCTTGTCCGGGGTGTCGTGGCCGAGCACGACGGCGACCTGCTGCTCGGCGCGGATGGGCATCGTCGCGTTGCGGACCATGGCCTCGACGGTGGTGGGGCGCCGCGACTTGGGGGCGGAGTCCGCGGTGTCGGCGTTCCAGTCCAGCCAGCCAACGCCGTGCGCAGCCAGCTTCTCGTCCGCCGGCGCCATGTTCTTCCACGACATGTGGCCGCCCGGGTAGCGCCAACCGCGCGTGTCGAAGTCGTCGCCGAGGACCTCGCGCACCTTCGCCAGCGTGTCAAGGTACTCCTTCTCGATCCGCTTCGGGTTGGCCACCCTGCCCGGGTACAGCTTCGAGTAGTCGTGCGACCAGCTGTGCAGCGCGATCGAGTTGCCGCCGTCGAGCTCCCTCTGCAGGAGCTCTGGTGCGTTGTGGATGGTGTTGCCGACGACGAAGAACGTCGCCCGCGCGTCGCCGTCGGCGAGGGCATCGAGGATGATCGGCGTCGTCTTGCGGTTTGGGCCGTCGTCGAGGGTCAGGAAGACGAGCTTCTTCTTCGGGGGCTTCTTCTTCCCCGAAATCCACCTCTGCACCGTCTTCGCCGAGTATGCGTACTCCGCCACCGCGCCGATGTGGTTCGAGCCGGGGATCAGCTGATCCGGGGGAGTCGCGGGGACGCTCGGGGTGTCCGACGGCGTCGGTGATGTCGCCGAAGGATCGGGGCTCGCGGGAGGAACCGACGGCGGAGCCTCGGTCGACGGCGCGCTGGGGGAGCCCGGCGGCGCGGCGGGAACGGTCGGGGAGGCGGATGTCTTCGGCGCCGACGGCGGATCGGTCGGCAGGCCTTGGAGGCCCGCCGGGGCACACGCCGTCGCGGCCAGGGCCGCGGCCGCGGTAACGGCTAAGGCAGCGGTTCGAAGGCTGGGGAAGGGCATGGGAACCACCTTTCGGGAAGTGTCATCTTCACCTTACGCGTTCCCGAGGGGCCAATCGAACCGGAGTAGGCGTTCGGCCAGTCCTCGCCCTCGGGTACCTCTCCGGTGATGATGTAGATGACGCGGCGGCCGACGGCGACGGCGTGGTCGGCGAAGCGCTCGAAGTAGCGGCCGAGCAGCGCGACGTCGACGGCTCCCTCGATCGAGATGTCCGAGTCGCCGGCCAGCATGCGGGTGAACTGCTCGCGGCGAAGGTCGTCCATTCGGGAGTCGATCTCGGCGAGGCGGTGGGCCTCCTTGGCGTCGCGGTCCTTCAGCGAGATGCGGGCCAGGTCGATGATCGCGATGGCGATCTCGGACATCTCCTTGAAGCTGGGCTCGAACTCCTCGGGAACCGCGTGAGCCGGGTAGCGCAGGCGCGCGATCTTCGCCACGTGCGCGGCGAGGTCGCCCATGCGGGCAAGCTCGAACACCACGCGGATGGCGGAGACGATCGTGCGCAGCTCCCCGGCGACGGGGGCCTGCAGCGCGAGGAGGGAGAGGCACTTGTACTCCATCTCCTCGTGGATGCGGTCCAGCTCGGCGTCGTTGGTGACGACGGCCTCGGCGCGCGCCAAGTCGGCGGTCAGCAGCGACTCGGAGGCCTCCTTGATCGCGGTCTCGACCAACTCGGCCATGTGGACGAGGTTGTCGATGATCGAGTCCAGTTCCTCGTGGTAGCTAGTGCGCATATGCGGGTAACCCTCCTTGGGTCTGCGTCCTGAGTGAGTGTAGTGCTCGGCGTGCTTCTCCGAGGCTAGGAGGGAATGGGGACGCCGCCGTGGCCCCCTTGTGAACCCCGGGTGAACGGCCGATGAAGTCTTCGGGAATGCCCCTCAAGGGACGCCTTCGGGCGCCGCGCGGCCGAAACCGGTCTGCCTATGATGGCGGCATGCATCCAGCCGTCGCCGGTCTCATCGGGGCTGGCCTTACCCTTCTCGGCTGCCTCTTCGCCTGGCTCATCCATCGCGGCCGCGAGCGCCTCCGCCAACTGGAGGCCCAGCAGGCTGGCTCGCGCGTCTCCACCGAGCTCAGCCAGGTGCTGGGGCTCATGCAGACGGGCGCCCTGCTCGTCGGCCCTCACGACGAGATCCTCGTCGTCAACGAGCCGGGTGAGGCGATGGGCCTTGTCAGGGGCACCCGGGTCGGCTTCACGGAGTTGCTCGACGTCGTCCGCGCGGTGCGCACCGCCGGGGTCCCGTACGACGGGGTCGTGACTCGCGAGCGCCTGCCCGGGACCGACGGCTTGGAACTGACCGTGCGCGTGTCTCCCATGGAGCGCGACGACGTGCTCGTCTTCGCGGTCGACGAGTCGGCCGCCAAGCGGGTCGACGCGGTGCGCCGCGACTTCGTCGCCAACGTCTCGCACGAGCTGAAGACGCCGATTGGCGCGATCAGCCTGCTCTCCGAGGCCGTCGAGGCGGCCAAGGACGACCCGGAGGCCGTCGAGCGGTTCGCCACGCGGCTGCAGCGCGAGACCGCGCGGCTCGCGGAGCTCACCAACCAGATCATCGACCTCAGCCGCCTCCAAACCGAGGACCCCCTGCTGGAGCACCGCGTCGTCTACCTCTCCGAGGTGATCGACGAGGCCGTCTCCCGCTCGCGCGAGCGCGCGGCCCAGCGCGAGGTGAGCGTCGTCGTCGCCCGCGCCTCCGACGCCCGCGTCCTCGGCGACCGCTGGCAGCTCGCCGACGCCGTCGCCAACCTCGTGCAGAACGCCATCAGCTACTCCGACGAGCGGGCGCGCGTGACCATCAGCCTCGCCGTCGCCGGCGAACGCGCCGAGGTGAAGGTCTCCGACAACGGCATCGGCATCAGGCCGGAGGACCAGGAGCGCGTCTTCGAGCGGTTCTTCCGCGTCGACTACGGGCGTTCGCGCGAGAGCGGCGGCACCGGACTCGGCCTGTCGATCGTGCGGCACATCGCCGTCTCGCACGGCGGCGACATCCGGGTCTGGTCGGTTCCCGGCCAAGGCTCGACCTTCACGCTCAGCCTGCCCGCGTATCTGGGCCCCGACGACATGTACGAAGAAGAGGAATGACGTGGCGAGGATCCTGATCATCGAGGACGAGGAGTCCTACCGCGA
>CAYVWO010000136.1:0-1382 GCA_964455495.1 uncultured Tessaracoccus sp. | reverse complement strand
CTGGTCGCGCCCGGGCCAGGGTTCGACCTTCACGCTCAGCCTGCCCGCCTATCTGGGGGCCCCCGACGACGACCCGGAAGACGAGGAATGACGTGGCGAGGATCCTGATCATCGAGGACGAGGAGTCCTACCGCGACGCCACGGGCTTCATGCTCCGCAAGGAGGGCTTCGAGGTGTTCGAGGCGCCCGACGGCGCGGCCGGCCTCGCGCTGTACGACACGCACGGCGCGGACCTGGTGCTGCTCGATCTCATGATGCCCGGCATGCCGGGCACCGAGGTGTGCCGGCAGCTGCGGGCGCGCGGCAACGTCGGGATCGTCATGGTCACGGCGCGGGACTCCGAGATCGACAAGGTCGTGGGCCTGGAGCTCGGCGCCGACGACTACGTCACCAAGCCGTTCAGCCACCGCGAGCTCGTCGCCCGGATCCGCGCGGTGCTGCGTCGCGGTCAGGACCAGGCGCTGCTCCCCGAGGTCGTCGAGGTCTCCGGCGTGCGCCTCGACGTCGAGCGGCACCAGGTGCAGGTAGACGGCCAGGAGGTGCGGTTGGCGCTGCGCGAGTTCGAGCTCCTGGAACTGCTGCTGCGCAACGCCGGCCGCGTGATGACCCGCGGCCAGCTGATCGACCGCATCTGGGGCGCGAACTACGTCGGCGACACCAAGACGCTGGACGTCCACGTGAAGCGCCTGCGCGCGAAGATCGAGGAGAACCCGGCCGAGCCCCGTCGGCTCATCACCGTCCGCGGCTTGGGCTACAAGTTCGAGGGCTGATCAGGCCCAGACGCTGTTCCACGCCTCGGCGAAGTCCTCGTGCTCGGACGAGTACACGGGCACCTGCAGGCTGGCGGTCTGACCGTCGGCGAACCCGACGGTGACGTCGGCGAGGCGGCCGAGGACCAGGTCCGGGTCGGTGAACTTCGTGCGAGTGCCGTCGAGCGTGATGGTCTGGCCGCGCGGGATCTGCTCGGAGAACTCGACGACCTGCTGGGCGCCGAACGAGCCGTCCTCCGCCTGGGCTGTGATGCCGATGGTCGTGACCTCGTTGGCCGCGTCGCGCGAGGTGATGCCGCCGACGAGGATGGCCTCTCCGGTCTTGTCGGAGACGACGACGAAGTTGCGCAGCTTGATGGCGCCCTCGGCCACGTCAGTCTGCGTGCCTGCGGCGGGAGGGGCCTCCTGCACCCACCGGCCGCCGGTGCATGCGCTGAGGGAGACCGCGAGTGCGGCGGTCGCGACGATGGCCGCGGCGCGGCGCATGGGCTTGCTCATGTGTCCTCCGAGGGCATGCCAGTCAAGTGTGGACATACTAACCACTTGCAGGCCCGCGTGCGAGGCGTTCGGCGCGCGCGGATGGGTCCGGACGGCCGGCGCGGGGCCGGGCCG
>CAYVWO010000135.1:1554-7178 GCA_964455495.1 uncultured Tessaracoccus sp. | reverse complement strand
ATCGTCGCCCTGTCGGCGACCGTGAGCAACGTCGAGGACTTCGGCGAGTGGCTGGGCACCGTCCGCGGCGGGTTCTCGGTCGTCGTCTCCGAGCGGCGGCCCGTCCCGCTGTTCCAGCACGTGCTGGTCCGGCGCCGGTTGATGGACCTGTTCGACGGCGTGGCCCCGACGGCGCGCGAGTTGCCCGCGCAGCGCGCGGCCCGCGTCAACCGCGAGCTGCTCAAGGTGAGCAAGGAGGAGGCCGGCCAGGTCCGCGACGACTCCCGCCGCCCCCGCGGGCGCTCGGGCCGCGGAAAGCCGGGAAGGCAGACCGGGTACGGGGGAGCGGCGCACCCACGGTTCGCCGGGCGGCCGACGAGCCGCGGCGAGGTCGCCGTCGTGCTCGACCGGGCGGAGCTGCTGCCGGCCATCTACTTCATCTTCTCGCGCGTCGGGTGCGACGCCGCCGTCCGCCAGGTGGCGGAGGCGGGGATCACGCTCACCAACCGCGCCGAGGCCTCGCTGCTCGGCGCGATCGCCGACCGCCACGTCGCCAACCTCAGGCAGGCCGACCTCGCGGCACTCGACTACGAGCGCTTCCGCTCCGCGCTCACCTCGGGCGTCGCGGCCCACCACGCCGGCCAGCTTCCCGCGTTCAAGGCCATCGTCGAGGAGGGCTTCGCCACGGGGGCGCTGAAGCTGGTCTTCGCCACCGAGACGCTGGCGCTCGGCATCAACATGCCGGCGAAGACCGTCGTACTGGAGAAGCTGGTCAAGTACAACGGCGAGAGCCACGCCGACATCACGGCGGGGGAGTACACCCAGCTGACGGGCCGCGCGGGAAGGCGGGGGATCGACGTAGAGGGCCACGCCGTCGTGCTGTGGCAGCCGGGCATGGACCCGCGCGCCGTCGCGGGCCTCGCCTCACGACGCACCTACCCGCTTCGCTCCAGCTTCGCGCCCAGTTACAACATGGCCGTGAACCTCATGGCGGCCCTGGGCAAGGAGCGCGCCCGCGACCTGCTCAACCAGTCGTTCGCGCAGTTCCAGACCGACAAGTCCGTTGTGCAGGCCTCGCGCGTGGGGCGCTCGCTCCAGGCCGACCTGGAGGCTGCGCGAGACGAGGTCTGGTGCGACCGCGGCGACCCGATGGAGTACGCGCGTCTGCGCGACCGCATCTCGCAGCTGGAGGCCGCCGGGGCGAAGGCTCGGCGCGAGCCTGCGCCGCGGGGCCGCAGGTCGCGACGCGGCGAGCCGACCGACGAGGACGTCGAGCTGGAGATCGCCGAGCTGCGGATGGACCTTCGCGCGCATCCCTGCCACCGCTGCCCCGATCGCGAGCAGCACGCCGTCCGGGCCGCCCGGGTGATTCGCCTCGAGCGCGAGGCCGCGCGCCTGGAGCGCGAGGTCAGGGGCCCCGTCAACTCGCTGGCCGTCCAGTTCGACCGGGTTCTCGCCGTGCTCGGAGATCTCGGCTACCTCGACGGCGAGGACCTCACCGACGCCGGCCGGATGCTGCGCCGCATCTACAACGAACTCGACCTCGTGGCCGCCGAGTGCGTCCGCCGGGATGTCTTCGGGGGCCTTGACGCCCCGCAGCTGGCGGCGGTGCTGTCGACGGTGCTGTACGAGTCGCGCCCGACGCGCGACGCCCTCCCGCCGCGGATGCCCGACGCCGCGTCCGAACGCGCCCAGTCGGAGCTGCGCGCCGTGTGGCGCGAGGTCGGCCAGGTGGAGCGCAAGCACGGCCGCGACCGGGGCCGCGAGCCCGACATCGGCTTCGCCGAGGCCGCCTGGCGCTGGGCGAGCGGCCAGGACCTGGCGAAGGTGCTGGCCAACACCGCTCTCACCCCGGGCGACTTCGTGCGCTGGGTCCGGCAGGTGATCGACCTCGCGGGCCAGCTCGCCACCGCCGTCGGCCCCGGGGACCTCCGCCGCACCTGCCGCGAGGTCCAAGACGCGATGCGCCGCGGCGTCGTCGCGGCGGATCTGACCGAGGACTGATCGCGCTCCTTGAGCCGGGCCGCAAGCGAAGCGCCGCGACTGTCGAAGGGAATAGGCTGGCCCCATGTCCGTTGCCTTGCGTGTCATCCCGTGCCTCGACGTCCACGACGGGCGAGTCGTCAAGGGCGTCAACTTCCAGAACCTGCGCGACGCGGGCGACCCCGTCGAGCTGGCAGCGAGGTACTCCGCCGCCGGCGCGGACGAGCTGACGTTCCTCGACATCTCCGCGTCCTCGGACGGCCGCGCCACCACGCGCGACATGGTGGCGCGCTGCGCGGAGACGGTCTTCATCCCGCTCACCGTCGGTGGGGGAGTGCGCTCGGTCGAGGACGTCGACCTGCTGCTGCGCTCCGGGGCCGACAAGGTGGGCATCAACACCGGGGCGTTGGCCCGGCCCGAGGTGATCGACGAGATCGCGGCCACGTTCGGCAACCAGGTGCTCGTGCTGTCCGTCGACGCCCGGCGCGAGCCCGGCATGCCGTCGGGGTATGGCGTCACGACGCACGGCGGCAAGCGCTCCGCCGGGGTCGACGCGTTGGCGTGGGCCAAGGAGGCGTGCGCGCGCGGCGTCGGCGAGATCCTGCTCAACTCGATGGACGCAGACGGCACCACCGACGGCTTCGACCTGGAGATGACCCGCGCGGTGCGCGAGGTGGTCGACGTGCCGCTGAGCGCGTCCAGCGGCGCGGGAACCGTCGAGCACGTCGTCGAGGCCGCCCGCGTCGGGGTGGAGGCGCTGCTGGCCGCGAGGGTCTTCCACTACGAGACGCTGACCATCGCGGAGGTCAAGGACGGCCTCCGTGCCGCCGGGTTCACCGTCCGATAAGCAAGGAGCACCCATGGACTGTCTGTTCTGCGCCATCCTCGCCGGCGACATCCCGGCGATGAAGGTCTACGAGGACGACCTCGCGTTCGCGTTCCTCGACATCTCCCCCTGGCAGGAGGGGCACACGCTCGTGATCCCGAAGCGCCACACCGTCGACGCGCTGGCCGACGATGATGCCCTCGCCGAGGTCGCCCCCGCGGTCGCGCGGGTGGGGCGGCTGCTGAAGGAGCGCCTCGGTGCCGACGCCTGCACGGTCCTCTCGAACGCCGGCGCGGCCTCGGGCCAGGAGGTGTTCCACACCCACGTGCACGTCCTGCCGCGCTGGGAGGACAACCCCGGAGTCGCGAACATGAAGACCCGCGTGACCGCAGACCTCGACGACGTCTGGCGCCGCATCGCCGAAGGATGACCGGCGACGAGCGACTCCTCCGGGGTATCGTGCCTGGTCAGCCAAATTTGCACGGTTAATATGGATTAAGTCGCCCCGGTGTGACGGGCACGATCGTGCCTGCTTAGATGGTCCCTAGCGAGGCGTGGACGAGCCTCGACAACTCAAGAAGGGGACCTTCATGAAGGCCACGAAGACCATCGGCATCCTGTCGATCATCGCCGGACTCGTAATGATCATCGCGGGCGCCATCACCTACGGCACCGTCTCCTCCCAGCTCAAGGCTGAGAACATCACCGTTCCCAAGGACTCCGAGTTCATGGGCGGCGCATTCGCGGGCAAGCCCGTCACCGGCCCGCTGAGCGCCTACGCGCAGGCGGACATCATCAACCATCACGCGCTCGCCGGCACCGACGGCAAGACCTACGCTCAGCTCGGTGCCCTCGCCAGCGCCGCCCGCGAGGAGGCCAAGGCGGCCGAGGATGCGGGCGACGCGACCCTCGCCGAGCAGAAGACCGCGGAGGCCGAGGCCTTCACGGCTCAGCGCACCACCGTCATGAACGCGTCGTTCCTGCGTGCGTCGCTGTTCAGCTCGGTCATCGCCTTCGGCGTCGCCGCGCTCGTCATGGGCCTCGGCCTCATCATCGGCCTCATCGGCTGGGCGCTGACCACCATCCGCCACGCGGCGGAGTGACGCTGATCGCGTAGCACGCACGACGACGGCGGGCCGGGAACACCAGTTCCCGGCCCGCCGTCTCTCGTTGCGTAGTCGGCGGCCCGACCCACGCAGATTCTCACATGTCGGACCCGGAGCGCGCCCGCCTTGACAGAGCGGGGCCGAGGCGTAAAGGTATGGCTCATGCTCACCAGGCTCGTAGTAGACAACTAGCGCATCGTTAACCACACGGTTTCCGTTGCGCTCCCTCGTGTGCCCCATCGGGCGACGGGGGTTTTTTCTTGGAATCATCCGTCGAGCCAACCAACGTAGGGAAGGGAGAGGCAATGGCGCAGGACAGCGGTCAGATCATGACAGGAGCACAGGCGCTCGTGGCGTCGCTTGAGAGAATGGGCGTCGATGTAGCCTTCGGCATTCCCGGCGGAGCCATTCTTCCGGCCTACGATCCGCTCTACGACTCCAAGATCCGCCACATCCTCGTCCGGCACGAGCAGGGCGCGGGACACGCGGCGGAAGGCTACGCGATGAGCTCCGGCCGCGTCGGCGTCTGCATCGCCACGTCGGGACCCGGGGCGACGAACCTCGTCACCCCCATCGCCAACGCCTACATGGACTCGACGCCGCTCGTCGCCATCACGGGGCAGGTCAACAGCACCGCGATCGGCACGGACGCGTTCCAGGAGGCCGATATCCGCGGCATCACGATGCCGATCACGAAGCACAGCTTCCTGATCAAGCAGGTCGAGGGCATCCCGCTGGCCATCAAGGAGGCGTTCCACATCGCGGGCACCGGCCGACCCGGCCCGGTGCTCGTCGACATCGCCAAGGACGCACTCGTCGCGAAGGCTCCGTTCGTCTGGCCGGAGGAGCTGGACCTCCCCGGCTACCGGCCGACGGTCAAGCCGCACACGCGCCAGATCCGTGCCGCGGCGAAGCTGATCTCCGAGTCCCAGCGGCCCGTCCTCTACGTCGGCGGCGGCGTCACGCTCGCTCGCGCGCACGAGGAGTTGGCCGAGTTCGTCGCCAAGACGCACATCCCCGTGGTCACCACGCTGATGGCGCGCGGCGCGTTCCCGGACAGCCACGAGCTGAACATGGGCATGCCCGGCATGCACGGCACCGTCGCGGCCGTCGGCGCGCTGCAGAAGTCGGATCTGCTCATCGCGCTCGGAACCCGCTTCGACGACCGGGTCACAGGCAGGCTCGACTCGTTCGCCCAAGGGGCGAAGGTCATCCACGCCGACATCGACCCCGCCGAGATCGGCAAGAACAAGGCCGTCGACATCCCGATCGTCGGCGACGTCCGCGAGACGCTGCGGCAGCTGAACGAGGCCATCGAGGCGCACCCGAAGCCGGACGCCGACGCGTGGCGTCGGCAGCTGGCCGGCATGAAGGCCCGCTACCAGCCGCGTTGGGAGGAGGCCCCCGACGGCCGCCTCTCGCCCCAAGAGGTCATCAAGCGGATCGGCGAGCTCAGCCCGCCGGACACGATCTACGCTGCGGGCGTCGGCCAGCACCAGATGTGGGCCGCGCACTTCCTGCCGCACGAGAAGCCCGCGCGGTGGATCAACTCCGGCGGCGCCGGCACCATGGGCTTCTGCGTCCCGGCGGCGATGGGCGCCAAGGTGGCTAACCCGGACTCGACGGTGTGGGGCATCGACGGCGACGGCTGCTTCCAGATGACCAACCAGGAGTTGGTCACCTGCGCGCTGAACGGCATCCCGATCAAGATCGCGGTGATCAACAACAAC
>CAYVWO010000135.1:0-1544 GCA_964455495.1 uncultured Tessaracoccus sp. | reverse complement strand
CAGGTAGGGGCCCTCGGGCGGCGCGAAGACGGTACTGTTCACCAGCGACGGAAGCTTCCATATGAACATGAACGAAATGGCGACGGCGGCCAGCTATCATTTGCCGCTGGTCATTGTGGTGGTCAACAACAACGCGCTGGGCATGGTGCGCCAGTGGCAGTCGCTGTTCTACGAGGGCCGCTACTCCAACACGGACCTGAACACCGAGTCGCTGCCGAACTTCCCGCTGCTGGCCGAGGCGATGGGCTGCGTCGGCCTCCGCGCCACCAACGAGGAGGAGATGGACGAGGCGATCGCCAAGGCGCTCGAGATCAACGACCGCCCCGTCGTCGTCGAGTTCGTGGTCCACAAGGACGCCATGGTGTGGCCGATGGTCCCGGCCGGCACCAGCAATGACGAGATCCGCGTGGCCCGCGACATGGCCCCCGACTGGGAAGAGGAAGTGCTCTGATGAAGAACCACACCCTTTCGATCCTCGTGTCGAACCGGCCCGGCGTCCTTACCAGGATCGCCGCGCTGTTCTCGCGGCGCGGGTTCAACATCGAGTCCCTCGCCGTTGGCCCCACCGAGCGCGAGGAGATCTCGCGCATGACGGTGGTCGCCCAGGTCGAGGACGACGCCGCGCTCGAGCAGATCGTCAAGCAGCTGAACAAGCTCGTCGAGGTCCGCAAGGTCCTGGAGCTGGGCGCCAGCGCCGTGCAGCGCGAGATGGTCCTGGTCAAGGTGCGCGCCGACGCCGCGACTCGCAGCCAGGTGATCGACGTCGTGAGCCTGTTCCGCGGGAAGGCGGTCGACGTGTCGGCCTCGACCATCACGATCGAGGCCACCGGAAGCACCGATAAGCTTGCCGCGCTGCTCGAGATGCTCGCCCCGCACGGCATCGTCGAGCTGGTCCAGTCCGGCCAAGTCGCGCTGGGCCGAGGCACCAAGATCCTGGTCGAGAAGCACAGATAACAACCCTCATGGAGAATCCACCTAGGGCAGGGCTGCTCTACGACAACGACGCCGACCTGTCGCTCATCCAGTCGCGCAGCGTTGCCGTCATCGGCTACGGCTCGCAGGGCCACGCGCACGCGCTGAGCCTGCGTGACTCGGGCGTCGACGTCCGCGTCGGCCTGCGCCCCGGATCCCCGTCCGCGGCCAAGGCCGAGGCCGAGGGCCTGCGCGTGCTCCCCGTGGCCGAGGCGGTCGAGGAGGCCGACCTGATCATGATCCTGGCGCCCGACCAGGTGCAGCGGACCGTCTACGCCAACGACATCGAGCCGCACCTCGCCCCCGGCGACGCGCTGTTCTTCGCGCACGGCTTCAACATCCGCTTCGGCTACATCACCCCGCCCGAGGGCGTTGACGTGTGCATGGTCGCCCCGAAGGGCCCCGGGCACCTGGTGCGCCGCGAGTACGCGAACGGCCGCGGCGTGCCGGCGATCATCGCCGTCGAGGTCGATGCCACCGGCAATGCCTGGCCGCTGGCGCTCAGCTACGCCAAGGCGATCGGCGCGCTGCGCGCCGGCGGCATCAAGACCACGTTCACCGAGGAGACCGAG
>CAYVWO010000134.1:386-7194 GCA_964455495.1 uncultured Tessaracoccus sp. | reverse complement strand
CAGCGGCCGCCGTCGAGTCCAGGCCTCCAGTACGACGGCGAGCACGACGGCGACCGCCGCCGCGATGACAAACGGGACCGGGTCCCACTGCCCGCCGCAGGAGAGCACGGTCTCAGCGGTGCCCGTGCACACCTCTCCCGGACCCTGGCGGTTGTTCCAGGCGAGCCAGGACGCGACGACGCCGACTCCCAGGAGGAGACCGCCCAGCACCCGGCGCGGGTCGAGGCCCGAGGGCGGCACGACGCACGCGCACACCGACGCGACCAGCGGGAGCACGAAGAACCCGCCGACCGAGAATCCCGTGAGCACCGCGATCCCGGCGAGCAGCAACGTGCAGACCACGGTCGCGGTCTGGCGCGACGCGCCGCGGATCACGAACGGGACAACGGTCAGCGAGACGGGGATGGCGGCCAGGATGAGCGCGAACAGCAGCCCCGCCGACTCGGCGACCGTGGCATACGTCGTCGTCTCCGTGACGATGCCGTCGGAGTCCGCCGTCGTGGAGGTCCCCTCGAAGGCGGGCATGGCGAGGAGCACCCACAGCACCCGGACGGCGAGCAGGACCGCGACGAGCTGTACCCAGCGCTTGCCGTCGAAGAACCGCGACGGCGCGGGCGGCTCGCCGGGTGGGGGCGGGAACTCGCCGGCCGCGGCATCGGCGACCGACTCCGGCGAGCCGAGCCGCGCGACGATCTCCTCGGGCGCGACCCCGTCGGTCTCGAGGTCGGCGATGTGCTCACGGAGGCCCGCGAGGATGTCCTCGCGCTGGGCGGCGGACAGGTGACCGAGCCGCCGGTCGACCTCGGCGAGGTAGCGGTCCAGGAGCGGGCTGTGGGACGTGTCGGTCATAGCGTCGTCTCCTCCACGATCTGATTCACGGTGGCGCTCAGCGGGCCCCAGACCCGGCGGAACTCGGCAAGGTAGCGGTGCCCGTCGTCGGTGAGGGCGTAGTAGCGACGGGGCCGGCCGTTGTCGCCCTGGCTCCAGTCGGAGGTGACGAAACCCGCGTCGCGCAGCCGCGTCAACAGCGGGTAGAGCGTGCCGTCGCTGGCGATCAGCCCGGCCCCGTGCAGCGACTGGGCGAGCTCGAACCCGTACCGCGGCCGCCCGACGAGCAGCCCGAGCACGCAGAACTCGAGAACCCCCTTACGGAGGTTCGTCGCGATCCGGTCGCCGTCCATGCAACACACGATACCTTGCAATGCAAGACTTGAGAACCCTCCGCGGCCGCCTGCAACGATCCGACACCTTGCCTAATAGGCTAGGTTTGGATTGCCTAATTTCCTTCGAGAGGGGCCTTTCTGTGGCCGAGAAGCGACGAACCGTCCGCCGCGCGACCGTCACCGCGACCGAGCGGCTGTCGCCCGACATGGTAAGGATCACGCTGTCCTGCCCCGAGCTCGTGGGGGCGGAACTCCCTCACTCGGACCACTACGTCAAGCTCCTGTTCCCGCCGAAGGGCGCCGACTACGCCTGGCCGTTCGACCCGGAGGAGATCCGCGCGAACTCGCCCCACCAGGCCCCGGTGACGCGGACCTACTCGCTGCGCAGGCGCGACACCGCGACGGGCACGCTCGAGCTCGACTTCGTGCTCCACGGCGACGACGGCCTCGCCGGCCCCTGGGCGGCGAAGGCCCAACCGGGCGACGAGATCGGCTTCTTCGGACCCGGCGGCGCCTGGCACCCCATCCAGGACTACACGCACTTCGTCCTGGCCGGCGACGAGGCGGCGGCCCCCGCGATCGCCGCGGCGCTCGAGGCGCTCCCCGACGGCGCGACGGCGCGAGCCCTGATCGAGGTAGCGAGCCTCGACGCCACCTTCGACGTCCCCGGCGGCCCCGGCATCGACGTCGTCTGGGTCCCGCGCGACGGCGCGCCCTACGGCCTCCGGCTCAGCGAGGCGGTGCGCGCGGTGGAGGTGCCCGAGGGCAAGGTCGGCTGGTTCGTCCACGGCGTCGCCGAGATGGTCAAGGACATCCGCCGGTACCTGTTCGTCGACCGCAGCGTGCCCCGCGCCGACGTCTCGATCTCGGGCTACTGGCGCACCGGCATGACCGAGGACGGCTGGCAGTCGAGCAAACACGACTTCGTCGCGCAGATGGACGCCGAGGAGTCCGCGGCCGCCCAGCCCCAGTAGGCGGATAGGCTCGCCCCGAAAGCACATCCGGCCGGCTCGCCGGCCACGGACACGAGGGGTACAGACATGGTGGTCGCGGTCTTCGGCGCAAGCGGCAAGTTCGGGCGGTTCGTCGTCGAGGACCTGCGGGGGCACGGGTACCACGTGGTCGGCTTCGACCGCGCGGCCGGCGACGGCGTCGTCGCCATCGACATGCGCGACTACGGCCAGGTCGCCGAGGCCATCCAGGGGGTCGACGAGAGACACGGGGGCGTCGACGCCGTCGTGCACCTCGCGGCGATCCCGGCGCCCGGGCTCGCCACGGACGCGACGACCTTCCACAACAACGTCCCCGCCACCTACAACGTGTTCAAGGCGGCCGCGGCGGCGGGCGTCAGGAACGTCGTCTGGACCTCGAGCGAGACGACGCTCGGCCTGCCGATGGGTCCCGACAACCCGCCGCCCTATCTCCCCGTCGACGAGGACGTCCTCCGCCCCGAGACGACCTACGCGCTCGGCAAGCACCTCGAGGAGGCCATGGCCGAGCAGTTCGCGCGTTGGCACCCCGGCATGAAGCTGATCGGGCTGCGGCTCAGCAACGTGATGCGCCCCGAGGACTACGCGGCCTTCGACGGCTGGCAGGACGATCCGCTCACGCGCATCTGGAACGTCTGGGGCTACATCGACGGGCGCGACGGGGCCCAGGCGGTGCGGCTCGCGCTGGAGTCGGGGATCACGGGTTTCGAGCGGTTCATCATCGCCAACTCCGACACCGTCATGCGCGCCCCCAGCGCCGAGCTCGCCGACCGCTACCTCCCCGACGTGCCGCGGACCCGCGAGATCGTCGGGCGCGAGACGCTGCTCAGCATCGAGAAGGCCCGGCGCCTGCTCGGCTACGAGCCTGCCCACAACCACTACGGCCAGCCCTGACCCGCGGCGCGACGTGAGCGACGGCGTCACCCGCCCGATCGAGGACCGGGACTTCGCCGAGTGGCACGGCGGCTGCCGCCACGCGCTGGCGTGGCTGATCGACGTCGACGTCCCGGCCGTCCGAGAGGCGGCCGCCGACGCGCGAGCGCGCCTCGACGGGCTGCTCTATCCGCGCTACGACCGCGCCCCGCACGTGACGGTGGCGTTCTCGGGGCTCGCCCCGGAGCCCGGCGCCACGCCGGCCGACATCCTCTACGGCGCCGACGAGCTCGCCGCCGACCTGGAGCGGCTCGAGGCCCTTGCGGCAGAGCCCTTCACGCTGCGGATCGACGGCTGGGACACGTTCACGACGTCGCCGCACCTGTCGGTCGTCGGCCTCGACCATCTGCTCCCGCTCCACGAGGCGCTCACGGCGCAGCGCGCCTGCGGCGCGGACGTGTACGTGCCGCACGTGACCGTCGGGCTGTACGGCGTCGAGGTCGCCCTGTCGGAGGTAGAGGCCCGCATGGCCGGGTGGTCGGCACCGCCCATCGACGTCGACGTCGCCGAGCTGGTGCTCGCGCGCTACGACACCGCGGACATCCTGGGGCCTCTCACCCCCGTGCGCAGGCTCACGCTCGAGCACGCTCCTTGAGCCGTGCCAAAGCGCGGAGCGCGCAGGCGCGCGTCGAGAGGCTCGTGACTTTGCCTACGGACCCAACCACAGTCCACAAACCAGGCGCCGGGCCTTTCGACGCAGGCACGGCGCTTCGCGCGTGGGCCTGGCTCAAGGAGCGCTAGAGCCAGCCGGAGGCGACCACGGTGCCGACGAGCACCGCGCACTGCGTCACCTCGATGAGCGAGCCGAACGTGTCGCCGGTCCAGCCGCCGAACTGACGCGCGAGACGAGACCCCCAGACGAGGGCGGCGAGGGCGCCGACGGCGAGGCCCGCCCCGAGCGCGGCCGCCGCCCACCAGCCGACGACCCACCACGCCGCCCCCACCACCACGGCGACGAGCAGCGCGCCGTTGAGCGCCGCCGCCCAGCCTCGGGTGACGCCCGCGAACAGCGCGCCGAAGCCGTCGGGCCGCGCGGCCCGCCTGCCGACGCTGGCCACCACCACGGCGACGCGGCCCGCGGCCGCCGCCGCCGCGAGGGTCAGGGCGACGAGGTGGCTGTTCAACAGGGTGAGGGCCGCAACATCGATCAGGAGCACGAAGACGAGCACGATCACGCCCATGGGGCCGATGTCGGAACGCCTCATGATGGCGAGCGCCTCGTCCACGGGCTTGCGCGAGCCGAGGCCGTCGGCGGTGTCCGCGAGGCCGTCGAGGTGCAGCCCGCCCGTCGCTCCCGCGACCAGCGCCAACGCCAGCGCCGCCCCGAGCAGCGAGCCGCCGACGACCTGTCCGAAGGCCCCGGCGACGAAGCCGAGCAGCAGCCCGACCCACGGCAGCGCGCGGAGGGCGCGTCGCGCCGTCGTTCGATCGATGTCGAAGGAGGGAACCTTGAACACCGTGAACAGCCCGATGGCGGCGTGCAGGGATCTCATCGCAGCCGCCTTGCGACGCCCGCGGTGCAGAACCACACCTCGTCGACGGCGGCGGCCACGCGCGTGTTCAGCCGGCCGAGCTCGTCCCGGTACAGCCGCCCCGACGCCGTGGCCGGGACGATTCCCTGACCCACCTCGTTGCTGACCAGGATGACGTCGCGCTGGGTGGCCGACAGGGCCTCGACGAGGGCGGACACCCGCTCCTCGACGCGGCCGCGCCACCCCTCGGCGTCGTCCCACGCGCCGGACTCGAACAGCACCCGGTCCAGCCAGACCGCCAGGCAGTCGAGGAGGACGGGCGCCGGATCGTCGGCGCCGAGCACCGCCGGCAGGTCCACCGTCTCCGTCGTGCGCCAGCCGGCGGGCCGCCGGGCGCGATGCAGCGCCACCCGCTCGACCCACTCCGCGTCATCGGGGTCGACGATCGACGTCGCCACGTACTCGACGTCCTCGCACCCGTCGAGTTGCTGCTCCGCCCACGTCGACTTGCCGGACCGCGCGCCGCCGAGCACGAGCGCCGTCCCCGGCCCGTGCAGCATCGGCCGGACTGAGGCGCGCTCCGCGAGCCGCTCGAGCAGGGCCAGCGCGTCGCCGTCGCCGGGGTCGATGATCACCGAGAATTCCACGGGGCCAACCTACCGAAGGCTCCGTGAGCCGCGCCGAAGGAGCGAAGCGACGCCGCGCTCAAGGATCGCTTCCCATAGGATCGGCCCATGCGCGACGCGGTAGACGACCTGATCTGGGACGAGGCCCCGAAAGAGGCGAAGGCGGTGGCGGTGCTCGACGCGCCGGCGCTCGTCGACGACGCCCTCACCCTCACCGACGACGTGCGCGTCTTCTGCGACGACTGGCGCGACGCCGCCCGCGTCGACCCGGCGCTGCTCGTCGAGCACCCGAGCGACCTTGCCGGCGTCGACCTCGCGCTCGCCCGGATCCCGAAGTCGCTGGCAGCGCTGGACGAGCAGGCGGCCGTGGTGCAGGGCGCGCAGGACGTCACGTTCGTCGGCGGCGCGAGGATCAAGCACCTCAACCACACGATGAACCAGGTGCTGAACAAGCACTTCGCCGCGGTGTCGGCGTCGCTCGGCCGCGCGAAGGCGCGCGTGCTGCGCGCCTGGGGCCCCGAGGGCCTCGAGTCCGACTGGCCGAAGGTCCGCATGCACGAGGAGTTCGGCTTCGCCGTCGCCGCCCACGGCGGGACGTTCGGCGGCACCAAGGTCGACCTCGGCAGCCGGCTGCTCATGATGGCGATGGCCGGCGGCGGCCGCGTTCCCGCGCTGGAGGCCGACGACGTGCTCGACTTCGGCTGCGGCAACGGCACCCTCTCGATGCGCCTCGCGAAGCAGGGCTTGAGGGTCTCGGCGCGCGACGTCAGCTGGTCTTCCGTCGCGGGAACCGCCGTCGCCGCGGAGGTCAACGGGTGTGAGGTCGACGCCACCTGGGGAGACGGCCTCGACGGCTACGCCGACGCCTCCTTCGACGCCATCGTCACCAACCCGCCCTTCCACCAAGGCGTGGCCAAGGACACCTCGGACACCCTCCGCATGTTCGACGACGCCGCCCGCGTGCTCCGCCCCGGCGGCCAGCTCTGGTGCGTCTTCAACTCGCACCTCCCCTACCGCAAGGAGCTGAACGTGCGGCTGGGCCGCACCCAGGTCGCCGCGCAGGACCCGCACTACACCGTGACGGTCACGACGAGGCGCTGAGGGGGTCGCCTATATTGGTCTCGACACGAGCCGCGGTCGACTTCGTCGACGCTTCTCGACTCGGCCAGCGGTTCGCAGCAGTCCCAAAGGAACCCCACAGGAACCCCACAGGATCGGGCGATTCCATGGGAGCATCCGAACAAGGAGACCCGATGAGCAACGAAAGCAACCCGAATCCCTGGAGCCGCGACGGCTGGAGCCACTCCGGGACGCCGCACGACGAGCCGACGCTCCCGCTCGACGCCACCGCGCCGCAGCCGACGACCCGGCCGGCCGGCGCATATGCCCCGTCCGCGCCGCACGCCGACGCCCACACCCAAGCCACCCCGAGCGCCTACGGGCCGACGGCCTCCGGTCCGTACACGGCCCCCTACCCGCCGCCGAGCCCGTTCGGCGCGCCTTCTCAGACGGCCGCCCTCCCCAAGGCGAAGGGGCGCTCACGCCTGGCCGGGACGCTGGCCGTCGCCCTGCTCGCCGCGGGCGTCGGCGGCGGCGCCGGGTTCGCCGCCTCTCAGTTGGCCCCC
>CAYVWO010000134.1:0-376 GCA_964455495.1 uncultured Tessaracoccus sp. | reverse complement strand
ACTGGTGGCAACTCGACCCAGGTCGTCCAAGCCGACCCGAGCAACCCGAACTGGACCGCGGTCGCGGCCGCGGCGTCGAAGGCCGTCGTCGCCATCGACGTCGTTGGCCAGAGCGGCGCGTCCCAGGGCTCCGGGGTCGTGATCGACGGCGCGGGGCACATCGTGACCAACAACCACGTCGTCGCCAGCGGCGGGAACGCGCAGCTGACCGTGCTGCTTGGCAACGTGTCCTACGCCGCGACGGTGGTCGGTACCGACCCGTCGACCGACCTCGCCGTCATCAAGATCACCAACCCGCCGTCGGACCTCGCCACGATGAACTTCGGCGACGCGAAGGCCCTGAAAGTGGGCGACCCCGTCATGGCGATCGGCAACC
>CAYVWO010000133.1:0-7257 GCA_964455495.1 uncultured Tessaracoccus sp. | reverse complement strand
AGCTTGTCCTTGAGCGAGCGCAGCAGGTCAAGGATGTCGGCCTGCACCGTCACGTCGAGGGCCGTGGTTGGCTCGTCGGCGATGATCACCTCGGGATCGCAGGAGAGCGCCATGGCGATCACCACGCGCTGGCGCATGCCGCCCGAGAGCTCGTGCGGGTACTGCTTGACCCGCTTCTCGGCGTTGTCGATGCCGACGGCGTTGATCAGGTCGACCGCCCGCTGCCAGGCCTCCGCGCCGTAGGCGACGCCGTGCACCTCCATCGACTCGATCAGCTGCTCGCCGATCTTGATCACGGGGTTCAGGGCCGTCATCGGCTCCTGGAACACCATGGCGACCTTGTTGCCGCGGATCGCGCGGAGCTTCCCGCCGGAGAGCCCCCCGATCGCCTGGTCGGCCACGAAGGTCTGGCCCTTGATGGTGGCCGTCTTGGGAAGCAGGCCGAGCGCGGTGGTGGCGCTGACGGACTTGCCGGAGCCGGACTCGCCCACGAGGGCGACGACCTCCCCGGGGTGCACCTCGAGGTTGAGGCCCTTGACGGCGTGCAGCCGACCGAACTCGGTGCGGAACGTGACGTTGAGGTCCTGGAACTTCAGGACGGGGGCGTCGGCGGTGTTGGTCTCAGTCATGTCGGCTCCCTCAGTCCATCTGCTGACGCGGGTCGAAGGCGTCGCGCAGCCCGTCGCCGATGAAGTTGACGCACAGCGCGATCAACAGGATGAAGATGCCCGGCCACCAGAACAGCCAGGGCCTGGTGGTCAGCGCGTTCTGGTACTCGGAGATCAGCAGGCCGAGCGACGTGTCAGGCGACTTGACGCCGAAGCCCAGGTAGGAGAGCGCGGTCTCGGTGAGGATCGCCGAGGAGATCAGCAGCGTCGCGTTGACCACGATGGTGCCGAGCGAGTTCGGCAGGATGTGGCGGAAGATGATCCGCCAGGACGACGTTCCCAGCGCGCGCGCGGCGGCCACGAACTCGCGCTCGCGCAGCGACAGCACCTCGCCGCGCACCAGGCGCGCCAGGCCCGTCCAGGACACCAGGCCCAACACGATCGCGAGGAAGTAGATGTTGGCTCCCACCATGCGGCCGAGGACGGCGGCGAGAACCAGGGCGGGGATGATGATGAACAGGTCCGTGACGCGCATCAGGAAGCCCTCGGCGAACCCGCGGAAGTAGCCCGCCGCCGCACCGATCGCGGTGCCGATGGCGGTGGCGGTCAGGCCCACCACGAACGCGACCATGATCGAGCGCTGGGCGCCGCGCATGACTAGCGCGAAGTAGTCCTTGCCGATGGTGTCCTGGCCGAAGGGGTGCTCTCCGATGGCCGGAGGCCACAGCTGCATCGTCGGACGCGTCTCGTTCACCAGCGGATAGGTGTCGAGGTAGGTGTGCGGCCACCATCCGGGGATCGGCCCGAACCCGATGGAGGTGTAGGCCAGCACGATCACGAAGATCAGCATCACCAGGGAGACCATCGCGGCCTTGTGCCGCACGAAACGGCGCAGGACAAGCTGTCCCTGGGAGTACGACTTGTCGGTGGTGGCGTCGAGGATGTCATCCTCGACCTCGTAGCTTGCCTGCTTCTGGGCTTCGCTCATGATTCAGGCTCCTAACGGGTGATCCGCGGGTCGAGGAATGCGTACGCCAGGTCGGCGAACAGGTTCATCAGCACGGCCGCGGTGCCGGTGACGAGGAAGAAGGCCATCACGGGGGCGGGGTCGACCTCGTTCAGCCCAACCGCGAACATGTTGCCCATGCCCTGCCAACCGAACACCCGCTCGGTGATGACGGCGCCGCCGATCAGTCCTGCGAAGTCGAAGGCGACGATGGTGGCCAGCGGGATCAGGGAGTTGCGCAGCGCGTGCTTGGTGATCACCTTGCGCTCCGAGATGCCCTTGGAGCGGGCGGTGCGGATGTAGTCCTGGTTGAGGACGTCCAGCATCGAGGCGCGCGTGTAGCGGGTGTAACCGGCGATCGAGATCAACGTCAGCGCGATGGTGGGAAGCACCAGGTGGGTGAGCGAGTCGATCCACCCACCCCAGAAGTCGAAGGTGACGTTGGGTGTCTGGGAGCCGATGGTCGGCATCGGGCGCGGCTGGATCTTGAGGTAGGCCGACCAGTTGCTGAGCAGCAGGTCGGTCAGCGCGATGGCTGAGGCGAGCAGCGCCGTGACGAGCGAGGCCAGGACGGCCTGGCGGCGGGAGAAGCCACCCCACAGGTAACCGGCGCCGACGGCGATCGCCAGGGCGGCGGCGAAGCAGCCGAAGAGCAGCACCAAGCTGGGCGAGGACATCAGCGTCCCGCGCAGTAGCGCGTAGCCCAGAATGCTCGTGACGACCGTCGTCGCGACAGCGTTGCGCACCCGCTTGTTGCCGAACCCGGAGGTCATGACGACGACCAGCGCGCCGACGCCGAGGACGGCGAGGATATAGATGGGCAGCCCGATCGCGGGGCGGCGGAACCATGTGACGTAGTCGAAGTAGAACAAGGCGGCGCCGACGACGACGGCAGCCCCTCCGAAGGTGGCGAGGCGGCGCTTCAGGTCACCGCCCATGGCGGCCTGGAGCACGAAACCGACCAGGGCCGCCACGATGACCATGGTCGTCGGTTGTATCGCGGCCTCGACTATCCAGTTGTTGAACTCGATGGCCGCGTAGTGCTTGAGCAGCACCGCGAGCCAGAACACGGGAAGCGAGAAGAAGACGAAGGCCATGAAGGTCACGGCGTAGTCGAAGCCGGAGTACTGCCTGACGGCGGTGAGGATGCCGAGTACCACGCCGACGACGATGGCGAGGATGGTGGCGAGCACCACGAGGCGCAGCGTCGAGCCCGCTGCGATGACGGTGAGGTCGTTGACGGACTGGCCCGCGCGGTTGAGGCCGAGGTCACACTGCCCGATCAGACATCTCGACGCCCCGGAGAGCCAATCCCAGTAGCGCTCGTACCACGACCGGTCCAGGCCCATGTTGGCCGTGCGCTGGGCGATCAGGTTCTCGCGGTTCTTGTCATTGGACTCGCGGAGATCCGACAGCGGATCCCCGGAGTTGATGACGAGCACAAACAGCAGCAGCGAGCCTAGTAGCAGGACCAGCAGCGAGGTGCCGACGCGCTTGAGGATGTACTTGGTCACGGGCATTCCTAGGGGTTCGACGGGCCCGGGACGGCGAAATGTCGCCACCGCGCGGACACAACGTGTGGACTATACAGGCGTGGGGCAGGCGGCGATAGCCACCTGCCCCACGTTTTTCCTTGCGCGGATCTCGTTATCCGTTGACAGGGATCACTTCTTGAGCCACTGCGGAGCGTTCCACGAGATCTGATCCTGCGTCGCCGTCGGGCGGACGTTGGTCAGGGTCGCGTCGTTGGCCGCAACGCCCGGGTGGGCGTACAGCGGGATGCCGAACAGGTCGTTCCAGAGCTCGGTCTCGATGACCTTCACCTGCTCGAGGTGAACGGCCGGGTCGAGCGACGACGCCAGAATCTTCCAGGCCTCGTCCACCGTCTTGTTGGCGTACTTGGACATGTTCTGGTTGCCGTTGCTGGCGTAGATGTTCTGGCCCGAGGCGATCTGGCCGGAGCCGGCCCACGCGAACAGGGCGACCTCCCAGTCACCGGCGGGGTGCACGGTGGCGAAGAAGTCGGCGTTGTTGGCGTCGATCACGTTGAAGCCGGCATCCTTGCAGGAGGCGGCGATCGCGGCCACGGTGGCGGCGCGACGCTCGTTGCCCGCGCGGTAGCCGATACGCACATCGACCGGGGTGGTGACGCCGGCCTCGGCGACCAGCTCCTTGGACTTGTCGATGTTCACCTCGTCGAAGCGACCGTCATAGGCGGCGTCGACGACCTCCTGGTAGTTCTCCTGGAACGGGAAGACCTCGCGGGCGTTCATCAGGACGGTGTCGGCGTTGATCGGCTTGATCAGGTTGTCGACGATCTGCTGGCGCGGCACGCAGTAGGCGAAGGCCTCGCGCAGCTGCTGACCGGTCGCGTTCGCGCCGAACACGTTGTTCTCGCGGAAGTTGAAGTCGAGGTGCTCCCACGTGAGGGTCGAGTACTCGTGGACCTCGACAGAGGCGCCGATGGCCTTGAGCTGCGGCACGGTGTCGACCGTGGGCTGCGGGTTGATGACCTGAACGTCGCCGTTCTGCAGCGACTGCGACATCTGGGCGTCGTCGATGAAGCGGAAGACGAGGTCCTTGGTGCCCGCCGGCGTGCCCCAGTACTTGTCATTGGCCTCGAGCGTCAGCGCGGTGTCGGCCTGCCAGCCGCCGGCCTTCACCTTGTACGGGCCGGACGACGGGGCGACCTCTTCGAGGTTCTCGGGCAGCTTGCCGGGGCTGTACAGCCAGCCCTCGTTCCAGAACTTGGCGACCTTCTTGACGGTGTCGGCGTCGCGATCGAGGATCGCCTGGGCCAGCGCGTCGGGCTCGATGCCGGACTGCTTCGCGGCGACGTGCGCGGGCAGCGGCGCGGTGACAAGCAGCTTGTAGTCGGGGTTCTTGTTGGCGAAGGTGACGGTGAACTCCTTGCCGCCAACCTCGCCCTGCGGACCGTCCGGGGCGTCGCCGGCGAACGAGTTGGAGACGTGGCCGAAGATCGGCTCCGCGTCCTCGTTCTCGCCGTTGGCGAAGCCGGGAACCAGGAACTCGGGGTTCTGGGCGGCCCAGTCGAGCAGGAAGTCGTTGACGGTCACCGGGGTGCCGTCGGACCAGGTCGCGTCGTCGTTGATCGTGTACTTGACGGTCAGCGGGTCCTCGGAGGTCACCTCGAGGGAGCCGAACTCCTTGTTCTCGCAGATGGTGCCGTCGGTGCCGAAGTAGACGAAGCCCGAGAACATGTGGGCACCGATGACGCTGTTGTACGTCGAGTAGGTGTTCGCCAGGATGTTGTTGTAGCCGTTCCAGTTACCGGGGCCGGCGCTGAAGCTCACCTGGCCATCGGAGGTCGAGGTGATGCCGACGTTCTGCATGCAGCTTGCGGGGCCGTCGCCGCCGGCAGGCGGGGCCGCGGTGTCGGTCGGGGCAGCAGTGCCGGGGGTGGTGGGGTCGGTGGTGCCCGCGGGCTCCTCCGGGCTGGTGCAGGCGCCCAGCATGAGGGCGCCGCTCAGCGCGAGGCCGATGACGGCCGTCGTTCGCCTGAACTTCATTTAGTTGACTCCTTGTCGTGAGACGACTTTGCGTGGCCAATGAGCGGCCAAGTGGTCAGCACGATAGCGAGTTAGCCGAGCGTTGCGTTAGCGGGTCCCCCAGAAAACGGGGCATCGTTACGCAGTTGTTGCGGTTTCGGTGCCTTTCGACGCGACTTCAGTACGCAACCACCGTCGACACGGGCATGCCCGAGTTCGCGGAAATGGCCAGGCCCGACGGGGCGAGGCCCGCGCGGACGACCTCGCTGCCGACAGCCGCGATCATCGCGCCGTTGTCGGTGCAGAGCGCCGGCCGTGGGCGGCGAAGCCGGATGCCGACGGCGCCCGCGCGCTCCTCGAGCAGGGTGCGCAGCCGCGAGTTGGCCGCCACTCCCCCGCCGAGCAGGATCGTGTCGACGCCGAGGTGCTGCGCGGCGTCGACGGTCTTGGCCGTCAACACGTCGCAGACGGCCTCCTGGAAGCTCGCGGCCACGTCGGCGACCGGCACGTCCAAGCCATCGAGGCGGCGCCGCTCGACCCAGCGGGCGACCGACGTCTTGAGGCCCGAGAACGAGAAGTCGAAGCGATGCTTCTCCATGTCGTGCCGGGCCGTCAGGCCGCGCGGGAAGCGGATGGCGGTCGGGTCGCCCCCCTGGGCGGCCTTGTCGATCACCGGCCCGCCAGGGTAGGGCAGGCCGAGGATGCGGGCGACCTTGTCGTAGGCCTCCCCCGCGGCGTCGTCGATGGTGGCTCCCAGCTCCGTGATGTCGGTTGCGATGTCGCGCACGTGCAGCAGCGACGTGTGCCCGCCGCTGACGAGCAAAGCGAGTGCGGGCATGGGCAGCTCGCCGTGGTCGAGCAGGTCGACGGCGACATGGCCGACGAGGTGGTTCACTCCATAGAGCGGCTTGTCGAGATAGGCCGACAGCGCCTTGGCGGAGGCCAGCCCGACGACCAGCGCGCCCATCAGGCCCGGCCCCGCGGTCACGGCGATGGCGTCGACGTCGGCGAGGTCGATGTCGGCCGTCGCGGCGGCCCGCTCGAGCGTGGGGACGAGCGCGGACAGGTGCGCGCGGCTCGCCACCTCCGGCACCACGCCGCCGAAGCGGACGTGCAGGTCGACCGAGCTGGCGACCTCGTTGGCCAGCAGCGTGCGGCCGCGGACGATGCCGACGCCCGTCTCGTCGCACGATGACTCGATGCCAAGAATCAGCGGCTCGCTCACCGGACTGCCCCTCTCGTGTCGGAGGCCTCGAGCGCCTCCGTGTCCCACACGCCGACCGAGTCGGCGTCGACGCCCTCCAGCGGGCGCTCCATGATGACGGCGTCCGCGCCCGGCCCGTAGTAGTCGGCGCGGGCGGCGATGGGCCGGAACCCGTGGCCGCGGTACAGCGCGATGGCGGGCTCGTTGTCGTGCTCGACCTCGAGCACGATGCGCGCGGCGCCCTCGCGGATGGCCCACTGCAGCCCAGCGACCAGCATGGCGCGCGCCAGCCCCAACCGCCGTTGGCTAGGGGCGACGACGACTCGGTGCAGGTCGACGACCTCGGCGAGCCGCTGGAAGCACGCGACCCCGACGAGCTCGCCCGTGCCCGATCCGCCGCCGTCTGGATCGCACCCGACGCGAGCGGCAAGCACCAGCCGCCCGTCGCCGGTAAGCTCCGCGCGCCATGAGTCCTCGGACCACCGGACGCCGAAATGCTCCTCCAGCGCGACGATCGCGGGTAGGTCGGCGAGCTCGGCTACTTCGACGATCATCGAACAGCCCGCAGCCGTGGCAGCGCGGACTTGGGCTTGCCCGGGACGGTGGCGTCCGCGGCGCGCAGGTAGTAAGGCTCGTCGCCCGCGGGCTCCAGCGTCCGCCAGGTCGCCGCGAGCACCCCCGGATCGAGATCTCGCTCCTTGAGCCGACGCGCGAGCGACAGCGAGCCGTCGTGTCGAAAGGCCCGGAACTGATCCGCGAACTGTTCCGGCACACGTCCCACCACGGCCAGATCAGGCAGCTTCTCCGGCGCGCTCACCTGCGGGGCACCCGCGGGCGATCCGTCGGCGAGGTACCGGCGCCAGTACAGCTCCTTGCGGCGGGCGTCGGCGGCGACCAGGAACTCTTCCGTGGCCCCCTCGTCCGCCCATT
>CAYVWO010000132.1:0-7272 GCA_964455495.1 uncultured Tessaracoccus sp. | reverse complement strand
TCGATGAGTTCACCAGCCACGGGCACTGCGGCTTCCTGGCGGCCGATGGCCGCGTCGACAACGACGCCACCCTCGCCGCCTACGTCTCGATGGCCGTCGCGCAGGCCCGGGCCGGCGCGCACGTCGTCGCGCCGTCGGGGATGATGGACGGCCAGGTCGAGGCCATCCGCGCGGGCCTCGACGGCGAGGGCCTTGAGGACGTGGCCATCCTCGCGTACGCCGCGAAGTACGCGTCCGCGTTCTACGGCCCGTTCCGCGAGGCCGTCGCCAGCTCGCTCGACGGCGACCGCCGCACCTACCAGCAGGACCCGGCGAACCTGCGCGAGGCCGAGCTCGACCTCGCGGAGGGCGCCGACATGGTCATGGTGAAGCCCGCCGGCTCCTACCTGGACGTCTTGGCCGATGTCGCGGCCGTCTCGGACGTGCCGGTGGCCGCCTATCAGGTGTCGGGGGAGTACGCCATGATCTGCGCGGCGGCCGAGCGGGGCTGGATCGACCTGCGCGCGGCCGCGCAGGAGTCGGTGACCGCCATCGTTCGCGCCGGCGCCGACATCGTGCTGACCTACTGGGCGAAGGAGATGGCCGAATGGCGCAAGTGAACAAGGACCAGGTGCTGTTCGACCGGGCGCGGGCGGTCATCCCCGGGGGCGTGTCGTCGCCGGTGCGCGCGTTCGGATCGGTGGGCGGCACGCCGCTGTTCATCGCCGAGGCCAGCGGGCCGTACGTCGTCGACGCCAACGGCGAGGCCTTCGTCGACCTCGTGTGCTCCTGGGGTCCCGCGCTGCTTGGCCACGCGCCCCCCGAGGTCGTCGAGGCGGTCCGCGAGGCGGCCGGCCGCGGGCTGTCGTTCGGCGCGCCGACGGCGGCCGAGGTCGAGCTCGCCGAGGCCATCCGCGCCCGCGTCCCGGTGGCGGAGCAGGTGCGCTTCGTTTCCACCGGCACCGAGGCCACCATGACGGCGGTGCGGCTCGCGCGCGGCGCAACCGGGCGCGACGTCATCGTGAAGTTCGCGGGCTGCTACCACGGGCACTCCGACGCCCTGCTGGCGGCCGCGGGCTCCGGTGTGGCGACCCAGGGCCTCCCGGGGTCGGCAGGGGTGACGGCCGCGGCGGCCGGCGACACCGTGGTCGTCGACTACAACGACCTCGCCGCCGTCGAGCGCGTGTTCGACGAGTTGGGCGGCAGGATCGCGGCCGTCATCACCGAGGCCGCGCCCGCGAACATGGGCGTCGTGCCGCCCGCGCCGGGCTTCAACGCCGCGCTTCGGGACATCACGGCACGCAGCGACGCGCTGCTCATCCTCGACGAGGTGCTGACCGGCTTCCGCGTCGGCCCCGGCGGCTGGCTAGGACTCGAGGGCGGCTACGAGCCCGACATCGTGACGTTCGGCAAGGTCGTCGGCGGCGGGATGCCGCTCGCCGCGCTGGGCGGGCGCGCCGAGCTGATGCAGCTGCTGGCCCCCGTGGGGCCTGTTTACCAGGCGGGGACGCTGTCGGGGAACCCGCTCGCCACCGCGGCGGGCCTCGCGACGCTCCGGCTCGCCGACGACGCGGTCTACGAGCGCGTCAACCACCGGTCGGCGGAGTTGCAGGTCGCCGTCGGCGAGGCGCTGCTGCGCGAGTCCGTGCCGCACGTCATCCAGAGCGCTGGCAGCTTGTTCTCGGTGTTCTTCCGCGACGGCGAGGTGATCGACTACGAGGCGGCCAAGGCCCAGGACCAGGCCGCGTTCGGCCGGTTCTTCCACGCCATGCTGCGCGGCGGCGTGGCGCTGCCGCCGTCGGCCTTCGAGGCCTGGTTCCTCTCGGCGGCGCACGACGAGCAGGCCATGGAGCGCGTTGTCTCCGCTCTCCCACGGGCGGCGCGGGCGGCTGCGCATCCGTGAGAGACTAGGCCGCAGGTCTACGGAAGGATCAAGGGTGAAGCTTCGACTGGGCACGCGGGGATCGGCACTGGCGCTGGCGCGCACCGAGCAGGTGGCCGAGCTGCTGCGTAGGGCCGGGCACGAGGTGGAGATCGTTCACGTCTCGAAGACCTCGGGCGACAGCAGCCAGATGCCGGGCAGCGGACCGGCCATCGGCACCTCAACGCGCGAGCTTCGCAAGGCGCTGCGCAAGGGGCATTGCGATGTCGTCGTGCACTCCATGAAGGACATCCCCCTCGACGAGGAGCCCACGGATCTGGCCATTCGCGCCATCCTGAAGCGCGGCGACCACCGCGACGCCCTCGCCACGCTCTCGGGGCTGCCGCTGGCGGCGCTGCCGCGCAAGTCTCGCGTCGGCGTGACGTCGCTGCGCCGGATGGCACAGCTGCGCGCGCTGCGTCCCGACCTGACCTTCGTCGAGGTCGGCGGATCGGTGGAGGAGCGGCTGCGCCGCGTCGAGCCGGGCGACCTGGACGCCGTCGTGCTGTCCGCCGTCACGCTGAAGGCGCTGGGCCTCGAGGACCGCATCGCGGAATACCTGCCGATCCTGCCCGCGCCGGGCCAGGGCGCGCTCGTGCTGGACTCCCGGACCGACGACCTGGAGCTCGGCGCCGCACTGGCGGAGCTCGACGACATCGAGACCCGCATCTGCGTCGAGGCCGAGCGGGCGGTGCTCACGGGCCTGAACACCACGTACATCGCGCCGGTCGGCGCGCTCGCGTCGCGTCGCGGCATCCTCGGGCTGAAGGCGGGCGTGTACTCCGTCGACGGGACCAAGCGCGTCGTGCTGGAGATCGGCCTGCCGACCTCGCACCTGCATGCGCGGCGCACCGGTCACAACGTCGCGAAGGCGCTGATGCAGCGCCGCGCCGAGCGCTTCTTCGCGCCGGAGATCTTGTCGGCGATCGACCTCACCGAACACCACGACGACGAGTCGATGTTCATCGAGTGGGGGAGCGACGACGACCGGATCCGCGTCCTCCTTCCTCGCCTGGAGGGCCAGCTGTCGCAGACCATGCGCCAGAACGGGTTGCGCGTCGACTGCGTGACCCTGCAGGAGGGGCGTCTGATCCCCGCGGACAACATGCTTCCCGGGGCCGACTGGGTCGTCATCCCTTCGGGCCAGACCATGTGGGCGCTTCGCGAGCGCGGCTGGGACATCCCCGCCAGCGCCAAGATCGCGGCGATGGGGTCGATCACGCAGCAGATCGTCGAGGAGTCCGGGTACGCCGTCGAGCTGTGCCCCGACGGCACGGCCAGCTCGCTGCGCCTAGTCGACGAGTTCCCGCCCGCCGAGGGCGAGGTGCGCGTCGTGATCGTCGGCCCCGACCAGCTGTCGACCAAGTTGGAGGACGGCCTGCGTGCGAAGGGTTACACCGTCGACCGGTGCGAGATCTACACGATGGCCGACGTCGAGCGGCTTGACCCCGAGCTCCGGGAGAAGTGGGACGACGGCGTCTGGGACGCGGTCCTGCTGAGCCAGCCGTCGCTGGCCCATTCCTACGCGCACCTGCTCGGCCACCGCGACCACGTCGCTGTCCTGGCCTGGGACGATCCGACGGCGGAGGCCCTGCAGGCCGAGGGCGTCCCGGTGTTCTCGACGGCGAAGACCAAGGACGTCTTCGGCGTCGCGGCCCTGGCCCGCGAGCTGGCGAAGCATTACGACAAGTAGCCGCCCTGGTCGGTCGTCCGGCGATGGGTGAGGCCGCTCCTCCTCGGCTGCTCGCGACCCCGTCGACCGCACGACCCCGCGTTGGTGGTATGCGAAACTCCTTGTCAGCCCCGATTTTTCAACCGGGCCAGGGATGCGCTAGAGTTCTTCGAGTCGCCGCGAGGCGGCGAAGGAACCAGGATGTGGGACCACAACCCGGGGCTATGGCGCAGTTGGTAGCGCGCTTCCATGGCATGGAAGAGGCCAGGGGTTCGAATCCCCTTAGCTCCACATCTCGGGCCCCTAGTCAAACAGTGTTTGGCTAGGGGTTTTGTGCATTTCGGGAGGCCTCGCGGGCGCTGAAGGCCTCGCTCAAGACGCACCGGCCTCCTGGATCGAGGACCAGGGAAGCACTGCCCGGCCTTTTCGGATTGAGCTTTGTGACCATGCTTGCGGCGCGACGAGCCCGAGGAGGACGGGCGCTGCATAGCTGAGTTATCTGTTCTGGTAAGGCTGTGTGCCGGGAACTGGCGAAGGGGATGCTTTGATGACAGCCCTGATGTTCCGCAACGTCGACGCCGACCCCACAGACCCTCTCGACACCTGGCCGCACGAGGCATTCCAGGCGGCGATCGAGCACGGGCTGCTCGCTGACTGGCGACTGATCGCGCACCACATCGACGCCCGCCCGTTTGGGCCCGCAGCTGCCACGCTCGCCGAGGTGCTGGAGTACATCGACGACAGCGTGGGCGAGTTCCTCCTACGGGACCGACTTGAGAAGGCGCGCGCCCGCGCGGTCCACGCCGCCGTCGATGGGGAGGTCCGTGAACTCGGACGGCTGCTGTCCACGTCTGGCCTCACCCAGCGAGAGCTCGCGCGCCGGATCGGCACCAGTAAGTCTCGGTTGTCGACCTGGCTGGGGGGAAAGCAGACGCCATCGATGCCGGTGATCGCCAAGATCCGTCTCGCACTGGCCTCGGCGTAGTCGGCACGGGCCTGGTGGTGTCCTCATGCAGCCGCGGGCTCTGGCGACGGATGTTCGTCGGTGGTGTGGGCGTCGGTGAGGGTGAGCGCTCCGATCCCGGCGATGAGCCCGACCGCGATGGTGAGGACGATGAACAGCACCTGCTCGCCGTGGAAATAGGACGCGACGAGTTCGGGGTTCCAGGCCCCGTCGGGGAGCACCGCGGTCACCAGCACGGCGATCAGGGTGCCGACGAATGCGGTGCCGACGCTGCTGCCGACCTCTTGTGCGGTGTCGTTGAGCGCGGCGCCCATCGAGGTGCGGTCTTCGGGCATCGCGCCGACGAGCGCGACCGCGCAGATGGTCATGACGGTGCGAAGGCCCACGGTCATGATGACCATGGCGATCGCGATCGCGGGGTAGTTCTGCGTCACCGCCCAGGCCATCGCGCCGAGTCCGGAGGCGAGCAGGCCCGCGCCGATCAGGCAGGCGATGCGGTGCCCGAAGCGGCGGATCAGCGCCTCGGTCAAGGGGGTGGCGAAGATCATCGTGAGGATCAGCGGAAGGTTGGCCAGCCCCGCGATCATCGGGCTCCATCCCCAGGCGTACTGGAAGTGAAGCACGAGGGCGAACATCACCCCGGCCATGGCGATCGACGTGCCGATCTGGGCGAGTGCGGCGCCGCGCACGGTGCCGGAGCGGAAGAGCCGAAGGTCGAGCATCGGGAAGGCGGCTCGCCGCTCGCGCGCGATGAAGAGGACGATCGACGCCGCGGCGCCGAGCACGACGGCGATCGTCACGGGTGAGGCCCAGCCGTGCTGCACGCCGCTGGTGAGGGCGTAGCAGGCGAGCCCGATGGAGAGGATGCTGAGCGCGGCTCCAGGGAGGTCAAGTCGATCGTTGGTGAGACCTTCCGGGGTGTCGGCCGGGACGCCGAAGTGGACGCCGATGCTCGCGATCAGCGCGATCGGCGCGTTGATCAGCAGCAGCCATTGCCAGGGCAGGTGGGTGAGCATCGTGCCGCCGATCAGGGGGCCGACCACGAACCCGGACATGCCGACGACCATCATGATGGTGATCGCCCGCATCCGGAGCATGTCGTCGTCGAAGAGGCGGAACACGAGGGAGTTGGTGATCGGTGCCATCGCGGCCGCCGCGATGCCGAGCGCCGCGCGGAGAGCGATGAGCTCGCTCGTCGCCGTGACGAACAGGACCCCGAGGCTGAGGATGCCGAACAGGGCGAGCCCGATCTGGAGCACGCGACGGCGGCCGAACCGGTCGGCGATCGACCCTGCCGTCAGCAGCAGCCCGCCGAAGGTGAGCGAGTACGCCCCGGCGATCCATTGCAGCGATGTGGTGTCGCCGCCGAGGTCCCGGCCGATCGTGGGCAGCGCGATCGAGAGCAGGGTGTTGTCGACCATCTCGACGAAGAACGCGAGACAGAGCGCGGCCAGCGGCACCCATGCCGCCTTCAGGGACGGATAGGTGCGTGGCGCGGTAAGGGACGCGGCGCTCATGACGACTCCTAGGTCGAACGATGTTCGTGTATCGAACAATGATCGAAAGCATAGAACGCTGATCGATAAACCGCAACGGGAAGGCCGCGATGTGGTGGAATGGGACCATGGTCGAGCCGCGAAAGAACGTGCGTCGAGGTGCGCGCGAGCGTGTGCGCGCCTCCCACTCCCTTGACGCGGTGCTCGCCGGGGCGGTCGCGATCCTCGATGAGACGGGGACGCAGGGCCTCACGATCCGCGCGCTTGCATCGCGCCTGGGCGGCGGCCCGGCGAGCGTGTACTGGTACGTCTCGGGGCGCGACGAGCTGCTCGACCTTGCGGCTGATTCGGTGCTCGCCGGGGTGCTGGACGCCGTGGCCGACGTCGGCGGGGGAGACCCGATCGGCGACCTGCGAGCGATCGCCGTCACGCTGTTCGACGCCATCGTCGACCGCCCGTGGCTCGGCGCGTACGCCATGCGCGACACCGGGAGGCAGGTCCACTCGCTGCGGCTGTATGAGAAGCTCGGCGAACAGGTGATGCGCCTCGGCCTCACCCCCCGTCAGAGCTTCCACGCCACCTCGGCCATCGTCGGCTTCGTCATCGGCACCGCCGCCGACATGGGCCAGGAGCCGCCCGCGATCGTCGCCTCAGGCGAGATGGACCGCGCGGAGTACCTCGCCGCCGCGACCGCCGAGTGGCGCGCCCTGGACGCGGCCGACTTCCCGTTCATCCACCACATCGTCGACGAGTTCGCCGTCCACGACGACCGCGACCAGTTTCGCGCGGGCCTCGACCTGCTGCTCGCGGGGCTGCGAATCCAAGCGCGCGGGTGAGGGAGTGAGGCGCGTGCGGGGCCGAGCCGTCCCCGCATCGAAGGATGGGCCTGCGAGCGAGTCGTCACGTGCGAGGAGCCGCACGCTGCTCCTGGTGGCGTTCGTGGTCTACCTTGTCCTGCTCGCTTGGATCATTGGAAATGACACTCTGATTTGGCCCCACCGTGACGGCCTGATCTGGCCCCGGCCGCGACACTCCGGGGCGGTTGTGACGGTCTGATCTGGCCCCACCTGACGCTGGTCGATGGCAAGTTCGTCGATCAGTGTGAGGGTGGGCCGGAGTGTCTGTTGGGAGTCGTGTCAGGGTGTTCGAAGCGATCCGTCGGGACCGTCGGGATGATCCGGATGTGTCGATCCGCGAGTTGGCGGTGCGGCATGGGGTGCACCGGCGCACGGTCCGCCAG
>CAYVWO010000131.1:0-7286 GCA_964455495.1 uncultured Tessaracoccus sp. | reverse complement strand
AGATGGAGGGGACGTACCCCCTTCCCGAGGCGCAGCGCGACCGCTTCATGGCCCGAGTCACCATGGGATACCCGGCCCGCCAGTCCGAGGTGGCGATGCTGGAGAGCCACGGCGGCGGGGACCAGCTGGCCGCCGTGCGACCGGTCACCGACGTCGCGACCGTCGCCGCCGCCGCCCGCGCCATCCGCGCGGTCTACGTCGCGCCCGTCATCAACGACTACATCGTCTCCATCGTCGACGCCACGCGGCACCACCCCGACCTCCGGCTCGGCGCGAGCCCGCGCGCGAGCCTGCACTTGATGCGCGCCTCCCGCGCGGCGGCCGCGCTCGCCGGGCGCGACTACGTCATCCCGGAGGACGTGAGCGCGCTGGCCGGCATCGTGCTGGCGCACCGCATCCTCCCGACGGTGGAGGCGCAGGTCGCCCGCCGCAACCCGGAGAGCATCATCGCGTCTGCGCTGGGGGCGATCCCCATCCCGGAGCGGAGGTGAGGCGGTGCGGCGGAGGATCCGGCTGACCGGCCGAGGCTTCACTCTGCTCGCCCTTGGGCTGCTGACGTCGGTGGCCGCCGCGATCATCGGCGAGCGGAGCCTCCTGTGGATCACCGGAGCGTTGGTCCTGCTGCCGCTGACCGCGCTGGCTCACCTGCTGCTCGCGCCGCCCCGGGTGTCGGCGGCGAGGGCCGTGGCCCCCCAGACCCTCCCGCTCGGCGAGACGGCGCGCGTCGTCGTCGAGCTGACCAACGAGGCGCCCGCGCAGCCCGCGGCGCTGCGCTTCACCGACCAGGCGCCGCCCCCGCTGGGCGGTGGCGCGCAGTTCACGATCGCGCGCGGCTTCGGGCGGTGGGTGCAGGCCGTCGGCTACCGCGTGACGCCCACCCAGCGCGGCCGGTTCGACCTTGGGCCGCTGAGGGCGAGGGCCACCGACGCCCTCTCGCTCGCGCAGGTCACCTTCGCCGCCGCGGGCGACCCGACCCAGCTGCGCGTCACGCCGCGCGTGTGGGCGCTCGACGGGCTCACCGGCGGCGCGGGGCTCGGGTCCGCGGGCGACGCGACGCCCCAGCGGATCGGGCACGCGGGAAGCGACGACGTGCTGGTGCGCGAGCACCGCCACGGCGACGACATCCGCCGCGTGCACTGGAAGATGACGGCGAAGCAGGACGAGCTGATGGTCCGCCTGGAGGAGCATCCCTGGGATCCGTCCAGCGCCCTGGTGCTGGACAACCGGGCCACCGCACACGTCGGCCAGGGAGCGGACGGGTCGCTGGAGTGGGTGGTGTCCGCGGTCGCCTCGGTCGCCTCGCTGCTCTGTGCCGAGCGCAGCAGGCTCGCGATCGTCGCCGCCTCCGGGCCCGTCTGCGACCCCGGACACACGCGGGGCGAGGCCGCGCGGCTGCTCGTGCTCGAGGCGCTCACGGACCTGTCCTCGTCTCGCGAGTTCTGGCTGGGGTCGGCCGTCGAGGACCCCGAGCTGCTCTCCTCCGCGGCCTCCATCGTGGTGGCCGCCGGCCTGCTCAGCACCCGCGACGCCGCCGCCCTGGTGGCGGCCGGCGCCCGTGCGCGCAGCCGCGTCGCCCTTGTTCCCGACGCGGAGGCCTGGGGCGAGTCCGCGGGGGAGCACGACTCGGCCTGCTCGCTGCTGCGCAACAGCGGGTGGGTGGTTCAGCCGTACTCCCCCGGCAGCCCGGTCCCGGACGTCTGGAAAGGGGTGACCCGATGAGGATCGCCTCGCACCTCGCCGTGGGGCTCGCCGTCGGCCTCTCCCTCCTCCCCCTGCGGCTGCTGGTGGACGACCCGGCCCTCCCCGCCCTCGTTCTCATCCTGCTCGGGGCCACGGCGGTCCTCGGCGCGGTCCTCGCCGCGTTCCGGCTCCCCCGCCCCGCCGTGCTCCTCGCGCAGGCGGTCGCGCTCGGCGGCCTCACCCTCTGGCAGGCCTTCGCCCTCTCCGGCATGGAGGCCTCGTCGGCCCTCGGCTGGCTGGTGGCCGACGGCGTCGAGGCCATCCGCACCGGCGCGGCGCCCGTGTCGGCGACCCCCGGGCTCACGTGGCTCGTGCTGGTGCTCGCCGCCGTGCTCGCGCTCGCCGCGGAGATGCTCGCCAACGCCCTCGAGCAGCCCGCCTGGACCGCGGTTCCCCTTTCGGTGACCTTCGGCACGGCAAGCCTGCTGATCCGCCCGGACCTCCCCTGGCTGTCCGCGCTCCCGGTGGTGGCGGCCTATGTGCTCGTGCTCATCGCGGCGACGCCGACGGGGCGCGACGCCGCGGGCAAGCTGTCACGGCAGGGCGCGTTCCAGGCCTCCCGCGCCGCGTCGGGCCTCGGCATGGGCGCGGTGGCCGCGGGGCTGGCCTTCGCCCTCGCGCTCGCGGTCCCCGTCGGCGATCCCCGGACCTGGGGCGACGACGGCCCGGATGGCCCCATCCAGCTCGGCGACCCGACGGTGCAGCTGGACCGCGACCTCCGCCGCCCCACCGACGTGAAGGTCCTCTCCTACACCTCCAGCGACGGCAGGCCGCTCTACCTCCGCACCGTCGCGCTGCCGCAGCTCACCACGAGCGGCGCGAAACTCGTTCCCATGGAGCTGCACCGCTCCGGGCTGGACCGCGCGCACGACTTCCCGGGCGAGCGGGTCGAGACCGAAGTGACGATGTCGTCGCCGTCGGAGTACCTCCCCGCGCCCTTCGCGCCCACCCAGATCCGCGCCGACGGCACGTGGAGCTACGACTTGCAGACCCTCAGCATCGTCGCCACCGGCGACAACCGCGCGGACCAGACGGTAGGCCTCGAGTACCGGGTGACGTCGAACGTGCCCTCCGCTACGCGCGAGACCATCGCGGCGGCGGGCGCCGGATCCGGGGTCGACCCCCTCACGACGGAGGTGCCTGCCGACCTCGACGCGGAGGTCCTCCGGCTCACCGAGCAGGTGACGGAGGGGACGTCGACGGCGGGCCAGGCGGCCCTGGAGATCCAGCGCTTCCTGCGCTCCGAGTCCTTCGCGTACTCGTTCTCGGCTCCGGCCTCCACGGGCATGGACGCGATCAGCGCCTTCCTGCTCAGCAGCCACAAGGGCTACTGCATCCACTTCGCGGCCGCTATGGTCACGATGGCGAGGATCGAGGGCATCCCGGCGCGCATGGCGGTCGGGTTCACGCCCGGTGAGAGGCAGGACGACGGCAGCTACGAGGTCACGGCCCACGACGCGCACGCGTGGCCCGAGCTGTTCCTCGACGGCCTGGGCTGGGTGCCGTTCGAGCCCACCCCGGCCTACGCGGGCAACCCCGACGTCACCGATCCCGCGGGACCGCGGCCGACCGAGACGCCGTCGGCCACCCCCAGCGCGACGCCGACGAACCAGGCCCCCGAGCAGCCCGCCGGGGAGCCGTCGCCCACCCCGACGGCGACGACGCAGGCCACCCCGGGCGGAACCACGGGCGGCAACGCGAGCCTCGGATGGCTGCTCCCTGTGTTGATCGTGCTCGCGGTGGGCGCGGCCCCGGGCGCCGTCCGCGTGGCGCAGCGCAAGGCCCGGCTGCGGCCCGGGCAGGCCGCCGACCAGGCCGCGGACGCGGCGTGGCGGGAGGTGCGCGCCCTGTTCGCCGACTACCGGCTCGACTGGCCCAGTGGCTCCCCCGGCCCGGCGGCGGCAGCGGCCGCCCCGACCCTCCCCGCCCAAGGCGCGGCAGCGCTCGCCGCGGCCGCGGACACGGTGGAGCGCAGCCGCTACGCGCGGGAAGGGGTCGGCACGACGCAGATCGCGGTGCAGGTTACGGCCCTGCGGGTCGCCCTCGACCGGGCTGCCGAGCCGCGCGTCCGGCTGCTCACGCGCCTGCTCCCGTTCTCGCTACTCCCCAGGTGATGCCGGGGGTTGCCGTCCGGCATAGAATGCAGGTAGTCGAAGGGAGAAGCCATGGCGCTTTCTGAGCAGGAACGCAAGCTGCTCGAGCAGCTTGAGGCGTCCCTGATGGCAGAGGACCCCAAGCTCGCCGACACGCTGAGCGGCAACGCCGAGGTGCGCGTCCACCGTCGCCGCGCGGCGCTCGCCGGGCTCGGCTTCGTCGTCGGCATCGCCGTCCTGCTTGGCGGCGTGCAGTTCCATCCGGTAGTCAGCGTCGTCGGCTTCCTGCTGATGCTCGCGTCCGCGCTGATCGGCATCAGCTCGTGGCGCCGCGTGGGCGACGACGAGTCCGGCGTCGGCCGCGCCCGCCCGTCCGCCCCGCGCCCGACCACCGATCACGCCAGCGACTTCATGGAGCGCCTGGAGGAACGCTGGCGCCGCCGCCAAGAGGGCGACGACAAGGGCTGACCGGACCCCCGCGTGCTGACCGTTCGTGGGGCGACGCTGTCCGCCATGGCGGCGGCCGCCCGCCTCGCCCGCCTCGGCCACGACGTGACCCTCGTCACCGGCGGTGCTCCGCTCGGCGACGGCTGGGGCGACGACGGCCCCCTCCTGCTCCCCGCCGCCTGGCGCGACCTGTTCAAGAAGTCGGGCGCGCACCTCGTGACCGTCCTCAACGCCGCGGGCCTCGAGCTCGCGGCCGCACCGCCCGCCGAGCATCCGCTCCCCGACGGGTCGTCGCTTCGCCTCCCGGCGGAGCGCGGGGCCCAGTTCCGCGCCGTCGCCGCCGCCTTCGGCGAGGGGGAGGCCGCCCGCTGGCGCGACCTGATCGACGACATCGACGAGGTCTGGGCGGCATTCCGACGCCACGCGCTGGAGGGCACGGCCCCCGTCGCGACGCCCGGGCAGCGCGCGGCGCTGTGGCTGGACCGCACCGTCGGCGAGGCGGCAGCGCGGCTCCGAAGCCCGCTCGCCGGGCTCGTGCTCGCCCAAGCCGAGTCCCCCGATGCGCCGGCGCTGCTCGCGCTGCCGCTGTCGGTCGAGCGGACGTTCGGGCGGTGGCGGCTCGTGGACGCCGGGGGCGCCGTCCAGCCGTCGACCCGGCTCGTCGGCCTGCTTGCCGACCGGCTCGCCGAGCGCGGGGTCGTCGTCGCCGAGGAGGCCGAGGGCGCCGTCGACATCGACGCCGCGCCGCCCGCCGGATGGCGGCCGGCCACCGCATCCGCCGAGGACTGGCTGGCGCGGGTCCCCATCGTCGACGAGGGAGGCGCGCTGCGCGCCTCCGCAGCCTCCCCCGCCGGCCCAGAGCCCTGGGCCCAGCTCGGAAGCGCGGCGCTCGCCGTGTACGCCCTGCACGAGCGGCTGACCGGCGAGGACCCCCGCCCCACCAACGTCGACTTCCGGCTGCCGCGGCTTCCGCGCGGTTAGCGCCTGCGGAGCGCTCTCCAGGCCGCCAGCGCGACGGCGACCGCGAGAACCCCGACGACCGCGAGGTCCGGGACGCCGTCGGCGACGCCTCGCAGCCACCCCTCGACCCGAGCCTGCGCCGAGGCGTCAAGGAGGCCGCCCAGCGACGCCGTCGCGTCCGAAACGAGGAACAGCACGCCGATGGCGACGAAGAGCGCGCCGGAGACGACCTGAAACCAGGTCGTGGTGAACGGGCCGATCGACAGCTGCCGGGGGCGGGCGCGCTCGCCGAGGCGCAGGCGCTCCCAGAGCACCGCGAGCACGAGCAGCGGGACGACCATGCCCAGCGCGAAGAACGCGAGCAGCACCGCCCCGTAGGCGGGGCTGCCCCCGACCGCCGCGACGGTCAGCACCGCCCCGAGCAGGGGCCCGGTGCAGGCGCCGGCGAGGCCGTAGGTCGCGCCGAGCAGCACGGCGCCGATGCGGCCGCGAGGGTCGCCGCGGCGCTCCACCCCGGGGACGCGGAACGACACGCCCAGCGCCTGGACGAGCCCGAACGCGATGAGCACGACCCCTCCGACGAGCGCGAGCGCGTCGCGGTGCACCGTCACCAGCGACCCCAGCGCGCCGGCGCCCAGCCCGAGCGGAACGAGCGCGAGCAGCAGCCCGAGGTAGAAGAGGCCGGTGCGGCCGAGCAGTCTCGCCCGGTCGTCGCCGAACGCGTACGCGAAGAAGGCGGGAAGCAGCAGCGCGGCGCAGGGGCTGAGGGTGGCCGCCATGCCGCCGAGGAAGGCCCCGCCGTAGCCGATCAGCATCAGGAGTGGAGCGCGGCCTGCTCCGCGATGACCTGCTGGAACACCTCGAGCGGCTGCGCGCCGGCCAGGAACTCGGTGCCGATGACGAACGCGGGCGTGCTCGTCAGGCCGAGCTGCTGCGCCTCGAGGCTGTCGGCCTGAACGGCCGCCGCGTGCGCGGGGTCGGCCCAGTCGGCCTTGAACCGCTCAAGGTCGAGGCCAAGGTCGGTGACGATGCCGTGCACGAGCTCGTCGGGGATGTCGGGGTGGCCCTGGTTCGGCAGGGCGACGAACAGCGCGTGCTGGAACGCGAAGTAGGCGCCCTGCTCGCCCGCGGCCCGGGCTGCGGTCGCGGCCTTGACCGACTCGTCGCCGAAGATGGCGAGGTCGCGGAACTCGACCCGCAGCGTCCCGTCGTCGATCAGCGGCTGAAGCTGGGGAAGGGTCTCCTCGGCCCACACGGAGCAGAAGGGGCACCGGTAGTCGGCCCACTCGGTGAGCACGACCGGGGCGTCGACGGCGCCCATGGCAAGCGGGTCGCTCGCCTCGCGGCGCGGCAGCGAGAGCAGGAACTCCCTGCGCGCGGCCTCAGCCGACGGGTCCGCCGTCGGGGTCGCGGGCGTCGTGGCGGATGGAGATGGTGCCGGGGCAGGGGCGGGGCCGGCCTTCGGCGAGGCCTGCTGCTGGGAGAGCAGCGCGAGCAGGAGGACGATGACCGCGGCCAGCACCACCACCAGCCACTTCGTCGCGTCCATCCGGGAGGCCTGCTTCTCGATCATGGGCCCCCACTCTGCCGCATGCCCCCATGGGTACCAAACCCGCCCCCGGCGAAGGTAGCGCCGCGTGTCGGGCCTGGCTCGCGGCATAGGGGTAGACTTGATCGTCCGTCTGAATCGGGGGAAACGCCACCTTGACTACTTCTCGCTCCGAGCAACTCCGCGAGATCGCGCTGGAACAGGCCCATGTCGACCGGGTATACCGCTTCCTCGGCAGCGCGACGGCCAGCGCCAAGCAGCTCGCGCAGCAGGGGCGCGAGATCTTCCTCTCCGACCGCACGAACTTCCTCCGCGAGGAGGACAGCACCGCGCTGTTCGAGCGCGACGCCTTCGCCTACCAGGCCGCCCGCCGTATCGCGACGCTCGACGCCGAGCACGAGGGCCTCGTCTTCGGGCGGATCGACCTGACTGACTTGGAGACCCGCTACATCGGCCGCATCGGCGTGCGCGACGAGGAGTACGAGCCGCTCGTGATC
>CAYVWO010000130.1:0-7298 GCA_964455495.1 uncultured Tessaracoccus sp. | reverse complement strand
CGGGTCGTTCCCGGTGATCAAGGACCTCGTCGTCGACCGCACCGCCTTCGACCGGATCATCGCCTCCGGCGGCTTCATCTCGTCGAACACGGGCGCGGCGCCCGAGGCGCACTCGACCCCCGCCCCCAAGCGCGAGGCCGACATCGCCTTCGACAACGCCACCTGCATCGGCTGCGGCGCCTGCGTCGCGGCGTGCCCGAACAGCTCCGCCATGCTGTTCACGTCCGCGAAGATCACGCACCTGGCGATGCTGCCGCAGGGCCAGCCCGAGCGGTACAGCCGCGTGAAGTCGATGGTCGCGCAGCACGACGAGGAGGGCTTCGGCAACTGCACGAACATCGGTGAGTGCGCCGCGGTCTGCCCGAAGGGCATCCCGCTGGAGTCCATCGCGCAGCTGAACCGCGATCTCATCGCGGCCATGTTCAAGCGCGACGGCAAGTGATCCGCGTCCGGCGTCAGCCGGACAAGAATCGGGTTGAGTAAGGACGAGCCGCCAGGCGAGTCCGCATCGAGACCTCATGAGCCCGACGGCGCGGCCCCCGGATTTCCCGGGGGTCGCGCCGTCTGGCATAATTGCTCCTCGCTGCCCGGTCCGGGCGGCCCCAATTCGCGCAGCTCCTGCCACGGGGGGAACGTCTGCGTCGGCTTGGGAGAAACGCACACCCGCGGTGACCTGTGGCACTGACGGAGAGGGCAGAAATATGACCCATCAGTTGATCAAGGACATCAACAAGGCCGCGCTGCGCGACGACATCCCGGACTTCCGCGCCGGCGATTCCGTCAAGGTGCACGTGCGCGTCATCGAGGGCACGCGCTCGCGTGTCCAGGTGTTCGCGGGCGTCGTCATCGCGCGCAACGCCAGCGACGTTCAGGAGGCCTTCACGGTCCGCAAGGTGAGCTTCGGTGTCGGCGTCGAGCGCACCTTCCCGCTGAACTCCCCGATCATCGAGAAGATCGAGGTCGAGCGTCGTGGCGACGTTCGCCGCGCCAAGCTGTACTACCTCCGCGGCCTGCGCGGAAAGGCGGCCAAGATCAAGGAGAAGCGCTGAGCTTCACGCCCTTTGGGACGTGGAACCGCCGGGACGACAGCAGTCGCCCGGCGGTTCGCCGTTTGCCGACGTTGTCGGATCCGGGCGGTATGCTCGGGGCGACGAATGAGCCGAGAATCCAGACGAAGGACCCGATGTGGAGCACGTGACCGAGCCGTCCGAGCGGGCGGAGCCGCAGCCGACGCCGCAGAGCTTCGGCCGCCGCATCCTCGGATGGCTGACCGAGAGCGTCCTGGTGATCGTCGGCGCCATCGTCATCGCGACGCTGATCCGCACGTTCCTCGGCCAGATGTTCATCATCCCGTCGTCGTCGATGGAGCACACCCTCGAGATCGACGACCGCGTCCTCGTGGCCAAGTTCGGGGGCTTCCAGCGCGGCGACGTCGTCGTGTTCGAGGACCCGGGCAACTGGCTGGATCCCGATCCCAAGAAGCACAACGCGCTGCAGCAGGCGCTCGAGTTCGTCGGCGTCCTGCCGAACTCGGGGACGGATCACCTGATCAAGCGGGTGATCGGCATGCCGGGCGACCACGTGCGCACCACGGATGACTTCCGGATCGAGGTCAACGGACACGTCCTAGACGAGAGCCCCTACCTCTATGCCGACGACGGCGTGCAGGTTGCGGCGGCCACGGTGCCGTTCGACATCGTGGTGCCCAAGGACCGCATCTTCGTGCTCGGCGACCACCGCAATCAGTCCAGGGACTCGCGCTGCAAGCTCGGCGACGTCTCACAGAACCCGGGCATGAGCGCGTTCGTCCCGGTCGACAACGTCGTGGGCGCCTCGGTCGCGATCGTCGCACCTCTGACGAGGCTGTCGACCTTCCAGCTGCCGCCTACGTACGCCGAGGTGCCTGCCGCCGACGAGGCGCCGGAGAAGCCCATCCTGAACCACGTCGAGCCCGGCTGCTGATGATCCGTCTTGGGCGTGGCGCCTACGGCTACGAGCGCGCCCTGGCGCGCGCGGGCCTTGGCCCCGTGGCCGGCGCGGACGAGGCTGGGCGCGGCGCGTGCGCCGGGCCGTTGGTGGCCGCCGCCGCGATCCTCGACCCCTCCCGGCCCATCCCGGGCCTCGACGACTCGAAGGCGCTCACCGCGGCCGCCCGCGACCGGATGTACGACGTGATCCTTGCCAAGGCCGTCGCCGTGGCGTGGGCCGTCGTCGAGCCTGCGGAATGCGACGCCTTGGGCATGCATCAGGCAGACCTGCACGGCCTGCGCCGCGCCGTCGGCCGCCTCGACGTCCCCGCCAACTTCGTGATCACCGACGGCTTCCCGGTGGACGGCCTGGGGGTGCCTGGGGTGGCCATGTGGAAGGGCGACAAGGTGGCGGCGTGCGTGAGCGCGGCGTCGATCGTCGCGAAGGTGACGAGGGACCGGATCATGGTCGGCCACGATGACGAGTACCCGGAGTACGGGTTCGCCATCCACAAGGGGTATTGCACCTCCGTGCACCAGGCCGCGCTGGACGAGCACGGCCCGTCGCCTATCCACCGATGGTGCTTCGACAACGTGGTGCGAAGCGCTAGGCTTGCCAGATCATGAGCGCCGAAGACCTGGAACAGTACGAGAGCAAGCTGGAGCTCGACCTCTACCGCGAGTACAAGGACGTCGTCGGCATCTTCACCTACGCGGTGGAGACCGAGCGCCGGTTCTACCTCTGCAACGCTGTCGACCTGAAGGTGCGCACCGAGGGCGGCGACGTCTACTACGAGGTCTCCATGGGCGACGCCTGGGTGTGGGACATGTACCGCCCGGCGCGGTTCGTGAAGTCCGCCAAGGTGCTGACCTTCCGCGACGTCTCCATCGAAGAGATCGTGCACTCGGACCTCCAGGTGCCGGACGGCAACCGCCCCGCCAGCTGAGGCGACCTGTGGATAAGCGGTAGACCCGCGCCCCCTCTTGCCATTACACCTCGTGGAGGTGGTGGCCATGGAGAGCACCCGGATGGCGTTCGGGCGGCGCGGCGAGGACCGCGCGGCGGAGTACATCGAGAACCTGGGTTGGCAGGTGCTTGCCCGCAATTGGCGGTGCCGCGAGGGCGAGGCGGACATCGTCGCCTACGACCCCGCGGCGGACGCGTTGGTGGTCGTCGAGGTGAAGAGCCGGTCGAGCACGGAGTTCGGCTCGCCGCTGGAGGCGATCACGTACGCGAAGGTGCGGACGCTGCGGCACCTCGCGGCGATCTATGCTCGGATGTCCGGGGCGTCGGCACGCAGGCTGCGGGTCGATGCGGTCGGCATCCTATGGAGGCCGGGCGAGGAGCCCGAACTGATCCACGCGCGCGGGATCGAGGAGTAGTGCGGGCGTCGGCGTGGTCGGTGGCGCTGTCCGGCATCGACGGGGTCCCGGTCGAGGTGGAGGCCGCGAAGGGCGGCGGCCTGCCGCGCACGCAGCTCGTCGGACTGCCCGACAAGTCGCTGTCGGAGGCCAAGGATCGGGTGAAGGCGGCCGTGGTTGCCAGCGAGCTGCCGTGGCCGCCGCAGCTGGTGACCATCAACCTGTCGCCGGCCAGCCTTCCGAAGATGGGTTCTCACTACGACGTGGCGATCGCGGCCGCCGTCATGGCGGCGGAGGGCGGGATCCGGCGCGGGCTCTTGGGCTCGACGGTGCTGCTTGGCGAACTCAGCCTCGACGGGCGGGTGCGCAAGGTCCGGGGCGTGCTGCCCGCGATGCTGGCGGCGGCGCGGGCGGGCTTCGAGCGCGCCATCGTGCCAGCTGGGCAGCAGGCCGAGGCAGGCCTCGTCCCGGGGCTGACGGTGTGGGGCGCTGGCCGCCTGGAGGAGGTGGCCGCGCTGCTGAACGGGAAGCAGGTCGCCGACCCGGTAGAGGCCGCGGACGCGTCGTCGCCGCTGTTCGAGGCCGAAGACCAGTACGCGCCGGACCTGGCCGACGTGATGGGCCACGAGGACGGGAAGTTCGCGCTCGAGGTGGCGGCCGCCGGGCGCCATCACGTGTTCTTCAGCGGGGCCCCTGGGGTGGGAAAGACGATGCTCGCATCACGGCTTCCGTCGATCCTGCCGGACCTGACGGTAGAGGAGTCGGTCGAGGTGTCGGCGGTGCACTCCCTGGCCGGGCGCGCGCTGAACGGGCTCATCACGCGGCCGCCGTTCGCGGACCCGCATCACTCGGTCACGCCCGTCGCGCTGGTGGGCGGCGGCTCGGGCGAGATCCGGCCGGGAGCCATCTCGCTCGCGCACCGCGGGGTCCTGTTCTTGGACGAATGCCCAGACTTCGGGGGAAAGCTGGACGCCCTGCGCACTCCCCTGGAGAACGGCTGGATCACGGTGAGCAGGGCGCGCGCTACGGCCCGGTTCCCCGCGCGGTTCCAGCTGGTGTTGGCCTCGAACCCGTGCGCCTGCGGCTACCACGGCGTCGCCGGCGCGGAGTGCCGCTGCGACCCCATCCGGGTGCGCAGGTACCAGGAGCGGATCAGCGGACCCATCCTCGACAGGGTGGACATCCGCCACCACATGGCGGGCGTGAACCGGGTGCTGCTGGATGTCGACCAGCCGCGCCCCGAGCCCAGCTCCGCGGTGCTGGCGCGGGTGATGGAGGCGAGGGACCGGCAGAGTCGGCGGCTTCGGGACACGCCGTGGACCACGAACGGGGAGGTGCCGGGGCCGCACCTGCGTCAGCAGCTGCCGCTGCCCGCGGACCTCGGGATGCTGAACGGCGCGCTCCAGCGTGGCCAGCTCAGCCTCCGCGGCGTCGACAAGGTGTTGAAGGTGGCGTGGACCATCGCGGACATGTCGGGCCTCGATCGGCCCGGAGAACGCGAGGTCCGGGCGGCGCTGCACCTTCGCCAGGGCGAGGCGAGGAGGGCGGCATGAGCGCGGGGGAGCGGAGGACGCGGATGGGGCTGTGCGCGCTGATGACCTGGGCGTCGCCGCTGCTTGGCCGGACCCTCGCCGAGTTCGGCGCGGAGGAGCTCTGGGCGGGCCTGCTTGCCGATGGCGAGGAGTCCACCTTCGGGCGGCGCGCGGCGGCGATCGACCTCGACGAGTTGGAGCGGGCAACGGCCGCGTGCGGGGCGCGGTTCCTCATCCCCGGCGACGACGAGTGGCCCGCGCGCCTCGGCTCCCTCGCGCCGGTTGAGCTCGGGGGCATGGGCGGCGAGCCTGCCGGGCTCTGGGTGCGGGGCGGGCCGGTGGAGGGGCTCGCCGGGGCGGTCGCGATCGTCGGCGCGCGCGCCTGCACGAGCTACGGGGAGCAGGCGGCCGTGATGCTGTCGTCGGACCTCGCTGCGGAGGGGCGGTGCGTGATCTCCGGACTGGCGTACGGCATCGACGCCGCCGCCCATCGTGGCGCCCTCGGCGTCGGCGGGAGCACCGTCGCGGTGTTGGCCAGCGGAGTGGACGATCCCTACCCGCCGTCGAACCGCCGGCTCGCGGAGGCCGTGGCCCGCGCCGGGTGCCTGCTATCGGAGACCCCGCCGGGGCTGCGACCCACGAAGCAGGCGTTCCTGGCGCGGAACCGGCTGATCGCCGCACTGTCGGAGGCGGTCGTCGTCGTGGAGGCGGCGTCGCGCTCCGGGGCGAAGAACACGGCATCCTGGGCCGGCGAGCTCGCCCGCCCCGTGCTGGCCGTCCCGGGACCGATCGCCTCGGAGCTCTCGGCCACCCCGCACCGGCTGATCCGAGACGGCGAGGCCATCCTGGTCACCTCGGCGGAGGAGGTGGCCCAGGCGGTCGCGCCCCTGGACCCGTTGCGGGAGCCCGCCGGTAGGGGACAGCGACGCCCGATCGACTCGCTGCAGCCGCCCCTCCTGGAGATCCGGGAGGCGGTGGCGCCCCGCGAGTCGGTGACCCCAGCGGAGCTGGCCCGTAGGACGGGTCAGTCGGTGCTCGACGTGCTCGCGAACGCGCACGCCCTCGTCGACGGCGGCTGGCTAGACCTCGCCGACGACGGGCTGTTCAGCCTCCCGCGGCGCCGTCGGCCGAGGGAGGTGGCCATGACTAGCGCCAGTTGACCTGTCGGCCCAGCGTGCCGCTGAGCTCGTCCGCCGCCTCGTCCGAGGAGTAGTGGGACAGCGTCGACTGCATCGAGATGATGCGCTCGGCGATCCCCAGCCGCTCCGCGGCAGATGCGTTCGTGGGCTCGCCCAGGAACTTCTTCATCGACCCGACCGTGCGCTCCGCGTGCAGCGCCATCGACGCGGCCTGAGCCCTCAGCCGGTCGCGGTACCAGTCGGAGGGGAGGATCTGCTCGCGGGTAAACATGGCCCGGAAGGCGGGGTCGTGCAGCGTCATGCCGTCGGACTCCCCGGTAGCCATGATCTCCAGCAGCGCCTTCACCGGAGGGATGGCGAGCCCGATGGTGCCGTCGTCGAGGTACGACTGGGCGACGCGTTGGTGGGTGGTCACGATGGTGCGCACCGACTCCGCGTAGGCCGCGTTGTCCTGCAGCTCGGGGCGCAGCATGTTCTCCGAGAACACCACGTGCGGGTGCATGAAGATGCGGCCGAAGTACTTGGACTGGAACCTCGCGGTCATGCGGTATCCGAGGCGGCTCGCCTCGATCAGCTCGCCGTCCAGCTCGAAGTCCTCGACGCGCTCCAGGGCGCCCTCGGCGATCAGGTTGGTCGCCGAACGCTCCTCCGGGGTCATCCGCGAGAAGACCTCCGGCACGAGTAGCGAGATGTCGTGGTCGACCCGGACGTTGGGCCCGATCACTCCCGCCGACGAGAGCCAGCCGTCGTAGCCGGTCAGCGCGAAGGACAGGAAGGCCGCGTTCAGGTCGACCACCGAGGCCAGCGCGTTGAACGGGCCCTTCGTCATCGCGCCCTCGGAGCCCGCGCCCGTCGTCGACGGGGACTTGCCCGTCATCGATGAGATGAACTCCATGAACAGCTCCGGCCGCTCCATGAAGTGGAGCGGGGCGTAGCAGCAGAGCGGCGGAACGCCGGGCTCGGCGGCGTTGTTGCGTCGACCGGCGGCGACCACGTCGACGGGCAGCCGGAGCGGGGCGTCCATCGGCAGGCGCCGGTGCAACCGCGCGGCCATCTCGGCGACGGCGGTCTCCCGTGGGCGGGAGATGTCCGGCCGGACCTGGAGGTAGCGCGGGTTCTTCGAGGGGGCACCGTTCACGATCCTGGGGTGCGCGGAGCTGACGAAGAAGGGCGCTTCGCCCTCGCCGTCGGCAACCGAACGGATCAGGTCCTGCATGGGCCGCGTGAACTGCGAGTTGGCGACCGCGTCGTCGGCGATGGCGCGGGCGTCCTCGCGGGTCAGCGGGGCGAAGTTGCTG
>CAYVWO010000129.1:0-7344 GCA_964455495.1 uncultured Tessaracoccus sp. | reverse complement strand
CTCGACCTCTCGAAGGCCGCGATGCAGGCCATCGGCGGCACCTCCGCCGGGGTCATCACCGTCAACTACGAGGTCGTCTCCTAGCGAGAAAGCGCCCTCGAAAGGACCGCCCCCGAATGGGCGCTCGCGCGTGGACTTCGTTCCCGACACCCCGAACTAGGGGATCGGGTAAGGAAGTTTACTAAGCCGCTTGAACTATTCGGTATCGATCCGCTAGCATCTTGCCGTACGTCAATAAGACGCACCAAAAGACCCGGTCCGCTGCCGCCCCCCAATTGCAGCGGGCCGGGTTCTTTCGTGTCGGAGGGGTTCGGTAGGGTCGCCCCATGGGATACCGCATCGAAACCGACTCCATGGGTGACGTTCAGGTCGCCGACGACCGCTACTGGGGCGCCCAGACCGAGCGCAGCCTCCACAACTTCGACATCGGCCGCGACTCGTTCGTCTGGGGCCGCCCGATGATCCGCGCGCTCGGCGTGCTGAAGAAGGCCGCGGCGCTCGCTAACGCCGACCTCGGCCAACTGCCCGCTGACCGCGCCGCGCTGATCGCGCAGGCCGCCGACGACGTCATCGCGGGCTCGCTCGACGACCACTTCCCGCTCGTGGTCTTCCAGACCGGCTCGGGCACGCAGTCGAACATGAACGCCAACGAGGTCATCTCCAACCGCGCCATCGAGCTGGCCGGGGGGGTGCGCGGCTCGAAGACGCCCGTGCACCCCAATGACGACGTCAACCGCGGCCAGTCCTCGAACGACACCTTCCCCACGGCCATGCACATCGCCGTGGTGAGCGAGCTCGCGGCGCTGTACCCCTCAGTCGGCGAGCTGCGCAACGTCCTGGCCGCCAAGGCCGCCGAGTACGGCGAGGTCGTGATGGTCGGCCGTACCCACCTCCAGGACGCCACCCCGGTGCTCCTCGGCCAGGTCATCGGCGGCTGGGTGGCCCAGCTCGACTTCGCTCTCGACGGCGTGCGCGCCGCCGACGCCCGTGCCCGCGAGCTGGCCATCGGCGGCACCGCCGTCGGCACCGGCCTGAACGCGCACCCCGACTTCGGCCGCACGACGGCAGAGAAGATCTCAGAGGAGACCGGCCTGGAGTTCGCGCAGGCGCCGAACCTGTTCGCGGCGCTCAGCGCCCACGACTCGCTGGTCGAGGTCAGCGGCGAGCTCCGCGTCCTGGCCGGCGCGCTGATGAAGATCGCCAACGACGTGCGCTGGTACGCCAGCGGCCCGCGCAACGGCATCGGCGAGCTCGTGATCCCCGAGAACGAGCCGGGCAGCTCGATCATGCCGGGAAAGGTCAACCCGACGCAGTCTGAGGCGCTCACTATGGTGGCCGCGCGCGTGTTCGGCAACGACGCCACTGTCGGCTTCGCCGGTAGCCAGGGCAACTTCCAGCTGAACGTGTTCAAGCCCGTCATGGCGCACGCGGTGCTGGAGTCCATCCGCCTGCTCGCCGACGGCTCCCGCTCGTTCAGCGCGAACTGCGCCGTCGGCATCGAGCCGAACCTGGAGCGGATCGGGGCGAACCTGGAGTCGAACCTGATGCTGGTGACCGCGCTCAACCGCCACATCGGCTACGACCTCGCGGCCAAGATCGCCAAGCAGGCGCACAAGCAGGGCACCTCGCTGCGCGAGTCGGCCGTCGCCAACGGCGTCGCGGGCGAGGACTTCGACCGCTGGGTGATCCCGGCCGACATGACTCACCCGTCGGCCTGACCGGCACGGCTCAAGGTGCGAGAGTCAGGCCTCGGCGAGTTCGGCGTAGATGTCGAGCATCGCCTGGGCCTGCGAGGCGATGCTCCACTGGCTGGCGAGCTCGACGGAGCGGGCCGATGCTTTCGCGCGCCAGGCGGCGTCGTCCTGGCGGCTCAGGACGCGCAGGATGCCGGCGGCCAGTGAGGCCGCCGTCGGGCGCGTGAAGTCACCGTTGACCCCGGGCTCGATCACCAGGTTCAGTTCATGATCGACGGAGACGATGGGCAGTCCCGCAAGCGCGGCCTCGTGCAGGACGAGCGCCTGGGTGTCGGTCTGGCTGGGGAACGCGAACACGTCGGCCATGCCGTAGTACGCGCCAAGGGCGTCGCGCCTCTGCTCGCCGGGGAGGATGATGCGCCCGGCGGCGCGGCCCTCGGCGAGCACCTTCTTGATGTGCGAGTACCGCTCCCAGTCGCCGACGACGCAGAGCCGCGCGTCGGGGCGCTGCGCGTGGACAAGCGAGAACGCCTCCGCCAGCAGCGGGATGCCCTTCTCGGGCGCGATCCGGCCGGCATACAGCACCAGCGGCCCCGCGGGATGCGGGAAGGGCGGGGGGCCGGGAGGCAGCGGGTCGACGCCGTTGGGCACTACGCGGATGGGGATGTTCGGGGCGATCTCGTGGCACCGGGCCGCGGTCTTGGGTGACGGCGTGGTGGTCAGCGTCGCGCTCTCCAGCATCTTCTGGGCGACGCCCAGGAGCAGGGCGGTGGAGCGGCCGCGGTCCTCGTAGCGCACCTCCGCGTTGCGGAGGTCGTTGGAGTCGACGAGCTCGCCGCGCGAGAGGACGGCGGCGGCCCGCACCACGCCGGTGAGGAGCGGGAGCACGGCGGAGTAGTGATCGGCGTACGCATCGAAGTCGGTGTGCCAGGTGACAAGCATCGGGATGCCGAGCCGCCGGGCCGCCAGGGTGCCGAGCGCGCCGACGGTGCCGAGCCCGTGCACGTGCAGGATGTCGGGGGCCAGCCGCCCGATCTCCTCGATGGTGCGCTCGAAGTGCCGGCCGTTGGCCACCCGCGTCGGCATCTTGGGGACGCGCACCGACGGCAGCCGGATCTCGGTGCGCCCGGTGCGCCCGTGGTGCGGGTTGGGCCCCTTCGCGGCGGGGGCGACGACGACGACCTCGTGCCCCGCGTCGAGCAGGTTGCCCTCCAGCTGCTGGACGGCGTACATCAGCCCGTTGCTGCCGGGCCCGTAGTTGTCGGTGAACTCTGCGACGCGGAGCGAGCGCGGGGCGCGGGGGGCGAGGCGACATCGGAGGAGGACAGCGGGTGGGGTCACCCGGTCACTCTATCCGCAACCTCGGCGATGGCCGCTCGGCATGCAGAACGGTTGCTCTGCCTCAGGGAGCCTCGGGAAGGGCGTCGAGCGCGTCGGCGATCCGGGCGATCGCCAGTGCCGTGGTGGCGGCCACCTCGTCGCCGAGCTTGTCGATCTCGGCGACCAGCCTGGAGTGGTGCTCGCCCAGCGCGATGTCGACGTGCCGGACGGCCGCCTCCGTCGGCATGAGGTGGTGTGCCCGGCGGTCGGTCGGGTGGCTCACCCGCTCGACGTATCCCTTGGCCACCAGGCGGTCGACGATGTTGGTCATGTTGGCGCTGGAGGTGCCCAGCACGAAGCCCAGGTCCTTCGGGCTGAGGAATCGCTCGTCGCGGCCCGCTTGGACGAGGTAGCGCAGGGCCCTCAGGTCGAGGTTCGACAACCCCGACGACCTGAGGGCCCTGTTCTCCTGCGCGTGCTGGGCGCGCCGCAGCCGGAGGAGGGCGGCGCTCAGCGCGCGCCCAGCCTCCGTCTCGGGGGGAGCGGAGTACAGATGCTCCTCCTCGTGGCGGACGATCGTCTTCGGCACGGCACCTCGCTAAGGATCAGGACTTGCGACCGACGATCGCACCGTAGATGAGGAGAACGACGATCGAGCCGACAATAGCGAGCAACCACGTCTGGAGCGAGAAGAACTCCTCCAGTGGGGCGTTGAAGAAGACGCTGCCGAGCCAGCCGCCGAGCAGGGCGCCGACGACGCCCAGGATCATCGTGGCCAGCCAGCCGCCGCCCTGCTCGCCCGGGAGGATCGCCTTGGCGATGGCGCCGGCGATCAGGCCCAGGAGTAGAAATCCAAGAAATCCCATGATTCAGTTCCTCGTTTCGGGGAGTAGTAGTTCGGAGTGACGATCAGCGGTTGCGTCGGTCGTCGATGGCGTCCTTGATGTGCTCACCGACGTCGTGCGCGGCGTCCTTGACCTCCGCCGCGGCGTGCTTCGCCTCGCCCTTGATCTGGTCGGCGCGGCCCTCGGCGACGAGCTTCTCGTCCCCGGTCGCCTTGCCGACGGCCTCTTCGGCCTTGCCCTTGAGCTTGTCCAGGCCGGCGCTCAGCTTGTCTCCCACACCCATCGTCTTCACCTTTCGTCGCGATGGAACCAAATTGCTCAGATAATAAGTAATTCAGTAAGTAAGATACACACTATGCGAAGAATGTGCGGTTCGCAAGCGCGCTCGTCGGTCCGTCGCGTCGGGATGGCCGGATCGACACGTCCGTTCCTGGGTCCCCTCCCCGCGGGGCGAGGGCGAACTGTATGTTGTGTCCCAACTGTTTTCCGGATCAGGAGTTAACGATGCCCGTCCGTCAAGCCACTGTTGCGTCCCGCGTCGGCCTGCACGCCCGCCCCGCAAGCCTTTTCGTGGCCGAGGCCACCAAGCTCGGCGTCCCCGTGACCATCCAGGTCGGTGAGCGGCCCGCCGTCGACGCGCGCAGCATGCTCGCCGTCATGACGCTCGGCGCCAAGTGCGGCGACGTCGTCACCCTGAGCTCCGACGCCGAGGGCGCCGACGCGGCGCTGGACGCGCTCGCCGCCTTCCTCGAGATCGATCACGACGCCCCTTCCGCATGAGCATCTCCGGCATCGGGGTGAGCCCCGGCTCGGCGCACGGCCGCGCCGTCGTCGTCTCGACGGTGAAGATCACGCCCCCGGGCGAGCGCACCGACGACCCGGCCGCCGCGACCGAGGCCGTCACGGCCGCGCTGGGCGCCGTCGCCGCCGAGATGGAGGTGCGCGCCGTCAAGGCGACGGAGAAGGCGAAGCCGGTCCTCGAGGCCACCGCCATGCTGGCCCGCGACCCCAGCCTGCTCTCCACCGCGACCGGCCGCATCGCCGAGGGCGAGGGCCCCGTCGACGCGCTCTACTTCGCGATCGAGCAGTACTGCGAGCTGCTGGCCAGCCTCGGCGGCTATATGGCCGAGCGCCAGGACGACCTCCGCGACATCTTCCAGCGGGCCGCGGCCGTGATGCTGGGCGTCGCGCCCCCCGGCGTCCCGGAGCTGACCGAGCCGCGCGTGATCGTCGCGCACGACCTCGCGCCCGCCGACACCGCGACGCTCGACCCGGCGCTCGTCGTCGGCATCGTCACCGAGGCCGGCGGCGTCACCTCGCACACCGCCATCCTGGCGGCGCAGCTTGGCATCCCCGCCGTCGTCCAGGCCGCGGGCATCATCGCGGCGGCGCCGGAGACGGTGGGCCTCGACGGAGCTAGCGGCGAGGTCATCGTCAACCCCGACGAGGAGACGGCGACCAAGCTCGACGAGCGCAACCGCCGTCGGCTCGCGCTGCAGGAGCTCGCCAGCGGGCCGGGGGCCACGAGGGACGGTCACCGCGTCCAGATCCTGGCCAACATCGGCACGGTGGATGACGCCCTGCGCGCCGCGAAGGTCGATGTCGAGGGCTCGGGCCTCTTCCGCTCCGAGTTCCTGTTCCTCGACCGGGCAGACGCGCCGTCGGTCGACGAGCAGACGGAGACCTACACGCAGGTGTTCCAGGCGTTCGGCGACCGCAAGGTCGTCGTCCGCACGCTGGACGCCGGCGCCGACAAGCCGCTCGCCTTCGCCGACCTCGGCGAGGAGGAGAACCCGGCGCTCGGCGTGCGTGGCCTCCGCCTGCAGCGCGTCCGCGAGGACCTGTTGGACGCCCAGCTGACGGCCATCGCGAACGCGGCGGCGGCCACGGGAGCCAAGGCGTGGGTCATGGCGCCGATGGTGGCCACCGCGGAGGAGGCCAAGTGGTTCACCGCGAAGTGCCGCGCCGCGGGCCTGCCGACGGCGGGCACGATGGTCGAGGTGCCGGCGGCCGCGCTGCGGTCGAGGCACATCATGGCCGAATGCGACTTCGCGTCGATCGGTACCAACGACCTCTCGCAGTACACGTTCGCCGCCGACCGCATGAACGGGGCCCTCGCGGGCCTGCTCACCGGCTGGCAGCCCGCGCTGTGGGAGCTGATCGTGGCGACGGTGGAGGGCGCGGGCGGCAAGCCCGTCGGCATCTGCGGCGAGGTCGGCGGCGACCCGCTGCTCGCGCTCGTCGCGACCGGCGCGGGCATCACGTCGCTGTCGATGGCCACCGGCAAGGTCGGCGTGGTGAAGGCCGCGCTCGCCAAGCACGACCTCGCCACCTGCAAGGCGATGCTCGCCGCCGTCCTCGACGCGGTGTCGCCCCAGGAGGCGAAGGTGGCGGTCATGGCGCTGGTCGATCCGGAGGTCGCCGAGATCCTCGGCGCCGCCTGACGCTCCTTGAGCCGTCAAACGCACCTTGAGCCAGGCACGGCGCTTCGCGCGTGTGCCTGGCTCAAGGAGCGATGCCGACGTATTTGACCTCGAGGTACTCGTCGAGGCCCTCGTGGGAGCCCTCGCGGCCGAGGCCGGACTGCTTGACGCCCCCGAAAGGCGCCGCCGGGTTGGAGACGAGGCCGGTGTTCAGGCCGACCATGCCGCTCTCGATGCGCTCGACGGCCTTCAGCGCGCGGCCGATGTCGCGCGAGTACACGTAGGCCATCAGCCCGAACTCCGTGTCGTTGGCCAGGTCTATCGCCTCGTCGTCGGAGTCGACGGCGACGATCGGCGCCACGGGGCCGAAGATCTCCTCGCGGAGCAGGCGGGCGTCGCGGGGGACGTCCGTGAGGACTGTGGGCGCGTAGAAGTGGCCGGGGCGGTCCAACCGCGCGCCTCCGGTCAGCACCCGCGCGCCCTTGGCGACGGCGTCGGCAACCAGCTCCTCGACCTTCGCCAGCGACGGCTCGTCGATCAGCGGGCCGAGCGTTGTGCCCTCTTCCATGCCCGGGCCGACGACAAGGCCCTCGACGGCGGCCACCAGACCTGTCTGGAACTCCTCGACCAGGTCGCGGTGCACGTAGATCCGGTTGGCCGCGGTGCAGGCCTCGCCGTTGTTGCGGAACTTGGCGGGCATCGCGCCCGCCACGGCCGCGTCGACGTCGGCGTCGGAGAGCACCAGGAACGGGGCGTTGCCGCCCAGCTCCATTGACGTACGCAGCACCGGGCCTGCGGCCTTGGCCAGCAGCGCCTGACCGACGCCCGTCGACCCCGTGAAGGTGAGCTTGCGCAGGCGAGGGTCCGTCAGGATCGGCTCCGACACCGCGCCGGAGCGGCTGGTCACGAGGCAGTTGACCACGCCGTCGGGCACGCCTGCGTCCGCGAAGACCTGCATGAGGGCCAGCATCGTGAGCGGCGTCAGCGCCGCGGGCTTGATCACGACGGTGCAGCCCGCGGCCAGCGCGGGGCCGATCTTGCGCGTGCCCATCGCGAGCGGGA